>NZ_CALPBU010000017.1:0-942 GCF_943169685.1 Porphyromonas bobii | reverse complement strand
CCCCTTCCCGGGAGGATCATCCTCCCGAGAGGGGGCTTTTCTGGGCTATTTGGTGCTCTGGAGCACAAGAAGCCTAGGCATACGCTTCAGATTGTATGCCATAGCCTCCAAGATATTCTGTGTATGCGTTCGCTCAAGCCCTCGGTAGCGACATCGCCCTCCTGAAAACCACCTTCGAATACTCCCGAAGGTGCGCTCTATCAAACAGCGTATTTTGCTGATGCCGTTATTCAGTTCACGTTGTCGCTCTGTAAGCTTCATCCCCTTCTGCGCTTTGAGCATAATCCCATCAATCAAGCCGCGCTCAAGGAGACAAGCCGAGTTCTTCTTACTACAATAACCTTTATCGGCAAGGACACTAACGCCCTGCGTAAGCTCAGCCTTCTCTATCAGCTCGGGCAATACCACCGTATCGGCACAATTGGCTGGCGTGGTAATTATGCTCTCCACCAACCCTTGCCCATCGGTCAGCACGTGCTTTTTGTACCCGTAGCGATAGTGTCTGCCTTTGCGCACCCAACGAGCTTCCGTATCCACCCCTGGTTTGCGACTTTTTAGCTCATACTGATAAGCCTGCTCTTGGGCTTGCCCTTCTTCGGTGCGCAAGTCCTCTCGGTCGTCGGCCACTTTGATGAGGATACTCCCATCGGGAGCGTGCGGGCTATCCACAATGCTCGCATCCACAATAGCCCCTTGGTCAATACGGCTAATCCCGTGCTTCTTGAACTGCTTATTCAGCTCGCGAAGGAGCTTGTCCATAATCCCCAAGCGGGTCAGTTCAGCGCGAAAGCGACAGATGGTGCTGTGGTCTGGAGCTGGAAGGCCCATATCCAAGAGGGGGAATTCGCTGAAGAGGAGGGAGTCGTTGATCCGTTCTTCGACTTCGTAATCACTCAGGCCGTACCAGGTCTGAAGTAGTAGGATCTTGAACATCATCAAGGC
>NZ_CALPBU010000016.1:0-1421 GCF_943169685.1 Porphyromonas bobii | reverse complement strand
TGACTGGGGCTAAGTCGTAACAAGGTAGCCGTACCGGAAGGTGCGGCTGGAACACCTCCTTTCTGGAGTTCTGAAAATGGGCTTTAGTATAGTTAGTGTAGTATGTACGTAAGAGATGAGTTAGGTGATTTTTCTGAATGTGCGTACTCGCTTCTGCTGTCATATCGATCTTCTCACCCATCGCGAGGCGGTGACTGGCTATCCAGCTGGTCACCGCCTCGCTTCGTTTTATAGCGCTTCTTAATAGTATTGGTAGGGTAAACGACGTCGTCTGCCTATCCCTTCTGTGGGGTAGGTGGACGGCGCTTTTATTGGGTGGTGAAATTGACCAGTACTGGTCAGTGGTCGGAGCAGTACTGGTTACACGGCGAAGCAGTACTGGTCACTAATAGCGACCAGTAGTGGTTGGAATGGTGACCAGTACTGATTGCTTTCTACTCTTCGGAGGGGGCGTGGGAAGGCTGCCTTTAGTAGGGTGGTGTGAAGCTATATAGGTCGGCGGGCGAAACTATATAGGTTGATATCACTCATGTCTGCATCTACTCAAAAGGAATAAGGGGGTATGCAGTGGCTTTTCCCTTTTCGTACGCCTTTTATTCCCGCCAAGTGCAACGCCCTTCCAGCAGCTCGATCCTCCTACTTTCGAGAAGGTGTGCTGTGCTTCAATAGTTGTTTGGGATCAAACGACTATTGGTTTGGGGTGCGAAGCACTACTCGTTTGCTACTCGAATAAGTAGTGGTTTGCATTCAAACCACTACTACTTCACCCACGAATGACTATTGGTTTGCGCTGCCTCCCCATATCATTATATGACCGTCACCAGCCCTTTGTGCCCTTCATTCCCCCGCCAAGCGGACCTCTTCCCCGCTCAACTCCCTCCTTCTTCTCCCAGAAAAGCACCCATCTCCCCCAAGAGAATGAAATTTTTTTGCCCCCTGTAACTCTCTTGCTTATGGGGAAATGAATGCAACTCAACGGGTGTTCTTGAGAAATATTTTGCGTGAAGATTTGGTTTGTATTTAGTTTTTGCTCTATCTTTGCAACCGCAAACGAGAAACGAACCGCCTCGAAGAAGAGCTGACCCGAGCGAGGGTAGCTGAGGAAGGGGGGTAAAGACGTTAGCGAAGACGATATAAGTAAGGCGACTTACTTATGATTGACTCAAGGAGGAGTCACAAGGTTAACACCAGCGGCCCTCTTAGCGATCATTGACATACTTGATAAAAACAAACGAGAAAACAACGTAGAGCATATATAATAAGTTAGTATACAACCTGCGTGCTTTCTGATAGTAATGTTAGAAGTACGTTAGGCGCAAAAACAGATAAGGGCAGACGGTGGATGCCTTGGCTCTCGGAGGCGAAGAAGGACGTGATAAGCTGCGATAAGCTACGGGGATTGGCACATACAAATTGATCCG
>NZ_CALPBU010000015.1:0-1708 GCF_943169685.1 Porphyromonas bobii | reverse complement strand
CACCTAACTCATCTCTTACGTACATACTACACTAACTATACTAAAGCCCATTTTCAGAACTCCAGAAAGGAGGTGTTCCAGCCGCACCTTCCGGTACGGCTACCTTGTTACGACTTAGCCCCAGTCACCTGTATTACCCTAGGCCGACCCTTGCGGTTACGGACTTTAGGTACTCCAGACTCCCATGGCTTGACGGGCGGTGTGTACAAGGCCCGGGAACGTATTCACCGCGCCATGGCTGATGCGCGATTACTAGCGAATCCAGCTTCACGGAGTCGAGTTGCAGACTCCGATCCGAACTGTGATAAGGTTTAGAGATTCGCATCCTGTCGCCAGGTAGCTGCCCTTTGTCCTTACCATTGTAACACGTGTGTCGCCCCGGATGTAAGGGCCGTGCTGATTTGACGTCATCCCCACCTTCCTCACGCCTTACGACGGCAGTCTCTACGGAGTTCCCAGCATTACCTGATGGCAACCGTAGACAGGGGTTGCGCTCGTTATGGCACTTAAGCCGACACCTCACGGCACGAGCTGACGACAACCATGCAGCACCTACATAGATGTCCCGAAGGAAAACTCCCTTTCAGGAGCGGTCATCTACATTTCAATCCCGGGTAAGGTTCCTCGCGTATCATCGAATTAAACCACATGTTCCTCCGCTTGTGCGGGCCCCCGTCAATTCCTTTGAGTTTCACCGTTGCCGGCGTACTCCCCAGGTGGATAACTTAACGCTTTCGCTTAGGAGCATACTGTATATCGCATACGCCCAGTTATCATCGTTTACTGCGTGGACTACCAGGGTATCTAATCCTGTTTGATACCCACGCTTTCGTGCTTCAGCGTCAGTTGTACCTTAGTAAGCTGCCTTCGCAATCGGAGTTCTGCGTGATATCTATGCATTCCACCGCTACACCACGCATTCCGCCTACCTCATCTACACTCAAGCCCGCCAGTATCAATGGCAATTTAGGAGTTAAGCTCCTAGATTTCACCGCTGACTTAACAGGCCGCCTACGCACCCTTTAAACCCAATAAATCCGGATAACGCTCGCATCCTCCGTATTACCGCGGCTGCTGGCACGGAGTTAGCCGATGCTTATTCATACGGTACATGCAGGGAGCCACACGTGACTCTTGTTATTCCCGTATAAAAGAAGTTTACAATCCATAAGACAGTCATCCTTCACGCGACTTGGCTGGTTCAGGCTCTCGCCCATTGACCAATATTCCTCACTGCTGCCTCCCGTAGGAGTCTGGTCCGTGTCTCAGTACCAGTGTGGGGGTTCAACCTCTCAGTTCCCCTACCCATCGTCGCCTTGGTGAGCCGTTACCTCACCAACTAGCTAATGGGACGCATGCCTATCTCACAGCGAATTTCATTTCCTCTACATTGGATGCCCAACATAGAGTGTACGCGGTATTAGTCCGTCTTTCGACGGGTTATCCCCCTCTGTGAGGCAAGTTGCATACGCGTTACGCACCCGTGCGCCGGTCGCCATCAGTCTTAGCAAGCTAAGACCATGCTGCCCCTCGACTTGCATGTGTTAAGCCTATCGCTAGCGTTCATCCTGAGCCAGGATCAAACTCTTCATTGTCAATATTTTTATTGTACTTTGTTCTGTTTGTCTTGCTCTAAAAATGATTCTTGCTTCAGATTTATTAGTGTATCTCTACCTAAGTAAAGGTCGTAATTGACGGTTAGGTCTTC
>NZ_CALPBU010000014.1:0-2593 GCF_943169685.1 Porphyromonas bobii | reverse complement strand
ATAGGAAGACAAGATTAGGAGAACGGTCTGGAAAGGCCGGCCATAGAACATGATAGCTGTGTATCCGAAAATCTTCGTTGGACTTAGAGGTATCCTGAGTAGCGCGGGACACGTGAAATCCTGTGTGAATCTGCGGGGCCCATCCCGTAAGGCTAAATACTCCCGAGAGACCGATAGTGAACCAGTACCGTGAGGGAAAGGTGAAAAGAACCTCGAACAGAGGAGTGCAATAGATCCTGAACCCGTCTGCCTACAAGCGGTAGGAGCAGCTTAGAGCTGTGACTGCGTGCCTTTTGCATAATGAACCTACGAGTTACTTTCTCTGGCAAGGTTAAGTGATGAAGAGTCACGTGAGCCGAAGCGAAAGCGAGTCTGAATAGGGCGAATTAGTCAGAGGGAGTAGACGCGAAACCAAGTGATCTACCCTTGGTCAGGTTGAAGGTTGGGTAAAACCAACTGGAGGACCGCACCGGTAAGCGTTGAAAAGCTTTCGGATGAACTGAGGGTAGGGGTGAAAGGCTAATCAAACTTGGAGATAGCTCGTACTCCCCGAAATGCATTTAGGTGCAGCCTGTGGAGTTTCTTACGTGAGGTAGAGCGACTGATTGGATGCGAGGCTTTCACCGGCTATCAAGTCCAGACAAACTCCGAATGCACGTTAAGTAAGATCCACGGAGTGAGGGCATGGGTGCTAAGGTCCATGTCCGAGAGGAGAAGAATCCAGACCATCGGCTAAGGTCCCGAAATAATAGCTAAGTTGACCAAACGAAGTCAGAGTGCGAAGACAGCTAGGATGTTGGCTTGGAAGCAGCCATTCATTTAAAGAGTGCGTAACAGCTCACTAGTCGAGTGCTTTGGCGTGGATAATAATCGGGCATAAGCTATTTACCGAAGCTGTGGGATGTGTAAACATCGGTAGGGGAGCATTCTAGCGACGCTGAAGGTGAGAGGACAACTCTTGCTGGAGTTTCTAGAAAAGCAAATGTAGGTATAAGTAACGATAAAGGAGGTGAGAAACCTCCTCGCCGAAAGACTAAGGGTTCCTGATCAACGCTAATCGGATCAGGGTTAGTCGGGGCCTAAGGGGCAGCCGAACGGCGTACCCGATGGAAGAACCGGTTAATATTCCGGTACTAATTATGTGAGCGATGTGGAGACGGAGATGTGACGGTCCTGCCAACTGACGGAATAGTTGGTTGAAGGGTGTAGGAGTTGATCTGAGTAGGCAAATCCGCTCGGAGATCCGAACCTGACAGTACTCTGAGTGCTTGCACAAGGAGATATGGACAACTGTAACGGTGCTCCCAAGAAAATCCGCTAAGCATATTGCATGATTACCCGTACCATAAACCGACACAGGTGGTTGGGTTGAGTATACTAAGGCGCTCGAGTGATTCGCGGTTAAGGAACTAGGCAAAATAGTCCTGTAACTTCGGAATAAAGGACGCTCACAGTGAAGGCTGTGAGCCGCAGAGAATAGGCCCAGGCGACTGTTTAACAAAAACACATGGCTATGCTAAATCGAAAGATACTGTATATAGCCTGACACCTGCCCGGTGCTGGAAGGTTAAGAGGAGATGTCATCGCAAGAGAAGCATTGAATTGAAGCCCCAGTAAACGGCGGCCGTAACTATAACGGTCCTAAGGTAGCGAAATTCCTTGTCGGGTAAGTTCCGACCTGCACGAATGGTGTAACGATCTGGGTACTGTCTCAACCGCGAGCTCGGTGAAATTGTAGTATCGGTGAAGATGCCGATTACCCGCAACGGGACGAAAAGACCCCGTGAACCTTTACTATAGCTTTGCATTGGATTTGGGTAACAAATGTGTAGGATAGGCCGGAGACTATGAAGCGGGTACGCCAGTATTCGTGGAGTCGCCGTTGAAATACGGCCCTTTTGTTATTTGGGTTCTAACTCGCAGAAGCGAGGACATTGCATGGTGGGTAGTTTGACTGGGGTGGTCGCCTCCAAAAGTGTAACGGAGGCTTCTAAAGGTACCCTCAGACCGATTGGTAACCGGTCGTAGAGTGTAATGGCACAAGGGTGCTTGACTGGGAGACTAACAAGTCGCACAGGTAGGAAACTAGAGCATAGTGATCCGGTGGTTCCGTATGGAAGGGCCATCGCTCAAAGGATAAAAGGTACTCCGGGGATAACAGGCTGATCGCTCCCAAGAGCTCATATCGACGGAGCGGTTTGGCACCTCGATGTCGGCTCGTCACATCCTGGGGCTGGAGAAGGTCCCAAGGGTTGGGCTGTTCGCCCATTAAAGTGGCACGCGAGCTGGGTTCAGAACGTCGTGAGACAGTTCGGTCTCTATCTGTTGTGGGCGTTTGAGATTTGAGGGGGCCTGACACTAGTACGAGAGGACCGTGTTGGACGAACCGCTGGTTTATCGGTTATGCCGCCAGGCGTATTGCCGAGTAGCTACGTTCGGTTGAGATAAGTGCTGAAAGCATCTAAGTACGAAGCTTGCCTCAAGATTAGATCTCATTATAAGGGTGGTTATAGACGATGACCTTGATAGGCTACAGGTGTAAAGGCGGTGACGTCATAGCCGAGTAGTACTAATTGCCCGAAAGTTTTTGCCA
>NZ_CALPBU010000013.1:0-7350 GCF_943169685.1 Porphyromonas bobii | reverse complement strand
ATGTATAATGGTGCTATAGAAAAAAAGAGGGAGCGGGTGACCTTCTTCCCTCAGAGAAGAAGGTCACCCGCTCCCTTATGTACGCTATGCCTTTTAGCTCAAATGGGAGCTAAAAGATGAGCGAGATGAGCTGGTAGACTACAGCCCCAGAGATATAACCAGCAAGAGCAAGCAGACTGAAGCGCTTGAAGTAGTAGCCGAAGCTAATCCCTTCGAGACCCATGACTGTGACCCCAGTAGCGGAACCGATGATCAGCAGGCTGCCACCCGTGACGGCACAGTAGGCGAGGAAGACCCAGAAGGAGCCATTGACGACGAAGGGCGTGATCGCACCGGATGTTTCCAGTGGATACATACCGAGGACAGCGGCCACAAGGGCAACGTTGTCCAGCATGGAGGAGAGTATCCCGATGATAGCAGCGAGTAGACCCGTATTGGGAATGAGGGCTGTGACGCGAGTGGAGGCTGCGGCGAGCTGTCCGCCTTCGATCAGTGCTGCTACGGACATCAGGATGCCGAGGAAGTAGAAGATCGTAGTGAGGTCAGCACGATTGAGTAGGCTCGTGACACGGAGCTCAGTTGCATTCTCAAGGCGCTTCTTGAAGCGGAAGAACATCAGCTCAGTGTAGATCCACACGATGACCAGACCAAAGATAACCCCCATGAAGGCGGGTACATCGAAGAAGGTCTGCCAGATAGGTACGAGCATCAGCGAGATGATCCCCAGGACGAGGACGATGATACGTGCGTGCTGAGGGAGGATATCATCCAGTGAGTCTTCGGGGACATCTGGTAGGGCACGCAGCTGAGCATTCTTCTTGAAGAGGAAGTAGTGCGCCAGGAGGGTGGGGACTACCATGTTCACGAAGGCAGGGATGACGAGGTGGAAGATCTGGTAGTAGGGCGTGATGCGATTATTGTTCCACAGCAAGAGGGTCGTCACGTCACCGATAGGCGACCAAGAGCCCCCTGCATTACAGGCGATGATGCTGATACAGGCATACTTCATTCGGTCCGTGGTGTCGGGGACAAGACGACGCAGGATAGCGATGATGACGATCGCGGCAGCGAGGTTGTCGAGGAACGCCGAGAAGAAGAACGAGGCGATAGCTACACGCCACAGCAGCGCACGCTTATTCGTCGTAGCGACGATCTTAGCCACGGACTTGAAGCCCCCGTAGGTGTCGATCGTATTCACAAGTACCATCGAGCTGAGGACGAAGATGAGCGTGCTCGAGACATCACCGAGGTGCTCTGTGAGCTTAAAGGAAAGGTAGTCTGATACGCCTAAGTCCTCTGCTGGAGCATGAGGGAAGGAGGCTACGAACTGACGGAAGCCTGCAGTCACTGCAGCGATATCCGTGTCGATGAGGAGGATCGCCCAGAGGACGACGGAGGTAAGGAGCGCCGTCGCGGTCTTGTTGATCTTGATCTGCTCCTCCAGAGCAATACCGATGATCCCTAGGACAAAGATCACGGGCATGAGGTAATACCAACTCATAAGAATAATAGGATTTTAAGTGAGTAAAGGGCGAGGAGGGATCAGAGGTAGACCTCCAGCGCCGTGCCCCCATAGAACGAGACGGGACTGAGTCCGTAGGTCCGCTGAGGGGTAGTCAGGTGATAGGACGAAGGGTAGTAGTCCAGCCCGAGTGGTAGGCGTAGGCCAAGCTCCTTCGTGAAGCGCCAGCGAGGCGCCAGTTCGATACCCATACCTACCGAGCTCGCTGGCATATACAGCGCAGGCTCATGGGCTGGAAATGTAGTAGCCCGTCCTACGTGCTTGCGAAGTGCAGCCGAGGCGGATGCCGAGATGTGAAAGTCTCGCCATAGGCGTAGGTCACGCCCGAGGCCTAAGCGTAGGGATAGGTAGCGGTCTTGAGCACTGCGTCCCAGACCATCGCCTCCCTCCTGACCACGGAAGGTAGATAGACCCACATTCCCCTTTAGATATAGAGGCCACTGTGGGGGAGTGTACTCGACGCCCAGCGCAGCATGTCGCCCCTGGAGGCTCCATGTACCTTCACCCTGCGAAGGGGTAGCGCTTAGCGTAATGGGGGCATAGAGACGGAGGTGAGGAGTAGGCTCCTCATTGTAGTACTTCAGTTGACGTCCTGTGCTACCGAAGAGGCGATCGCTTATCCAGTAGCCGATGTGCCCTGAGAGGATGCCAAGTCCAGCTCCCGTGACGACATCACCGATCCAGTGGCGGTTATTGAGGATTCGCCCCAGCCCCGTGATGGAGGCGAGTCCGTAGCTTACGGGAGGAAGCCATGGATAGCGCTCGCCATACTCCAAGCTCAGTAGCGTCGCTGAGGTAAAGGCCATAGCAGTATGCCCAGAGGGAAAGGAGTTTCGAGACGAGCCGTCAGGGCGTCTTACACGGGCGGTGTACTTAATAGCCGAGGTGACAGCGAGCATCGTAGCCGTAGCAGCGACATCAGCAGTGAGCACCTGCCAGGGTGATTTACTTGTGCCCTCTACACCCGCAAAGCGTAGGCCAAGTTGGGCTGCTAACGGGGCGAATTGGAGGTAGTCATCGTAGTGATGGCGGAAGTGAGGGTAGTGCCCGTAGCGTATCGTGCGTATCTGCTCGTTGTGAATATTCTGCATCACTCCTATACCTACGAGTGACGCTGCACTGAGCGCCCCCTGTAGGAGGAGTTGATTCGTTTTCTGTGCATTGCTCAGCGTGTCGGGGCGATATGCGGTTGTCGCCGTGTAGCTGAGCGTATCGGCTACACTCTGCGCTTCAGAGGGGAGAGCCGTGAGGAGGGATAGTAGAGCGAGTGGATAGGCTTTCTTATTCATAAGTCTATTCGAAGCGTCCGAGGGTAAGGGTCTGCCAGTACTCGGACTTGGCTTGGTGGAGGTCGTGGGTGACCATAAGCATTGTCGTCTCGGGGCGTACGACTTGCTCCAGTAGCGACTCGAAGCTTTCCTTATAAGACTTGTCAAGGAAGCTGAGTGGCTCGTCGAGGATCAGAAGCTCGGGATTAGATGCCAGCGCACGACCGAGCAGAGCTCGCTGGAGTTGACCACCGCTGAGCTTGCCGATGGGCAGCTGGAGGAGGTGCGTGAGCCCGATGGCTTCTGCGAGCGTCTCTACCTGCTCTCTACGCACACCGCGCCCCGTGGTGCCTTTGGGGAGGCCAGAGTCAATAACCTCGTAGACGTGGATGGGGAAGTGGCGATCAATCTGATTGATCTGTGGAAGGTAGCTGGCGATCAGCTGGTCGGTAGTATGGCCCTCACGGTCGTAGCGGAGGAGCTGTCCAGCTTGTAGCGGGATGAGCCCTAGCAGGGTGCGCATGAGGGTGGTCTTACCACTGCCATTCGGTCCCGTGATAGCCCAGCGCTCACCACGACGCACGCACCAGTTGAGGTGCTCAAGTACGACCTTGTCGGGATAGCCGAGGGTCACATCACGTAGCTCTAAGAGTGGTTGCATAGGGGAGGTCATCGTGTAGGGCTAGATGAGGTGGTATCGCTCAGTGCACGAGTGATGAGTAGAAGTTGCTCCTCCCAGTCTCCTCCCAGCGGGTTGATGACGACCATACGGGCACCGAGCTCTTTCGCAATGCTCTCGATGAGCTTGGAGTCAAACTCCTGCTGGATGAAGACCACGCGTACCCCCAGCTTCTTAGCTTCTTCGATGAGTGCTTGTATATGCTGAGGTGTAGGCTCCTTGCCATCTTGCTCGATGATGAGCTGCTTGAGACCATACTCCTCTGCAAACTCAGAGAGGGACGGATGGTAGATGACGAAGGCACGCGAGGGTATATCGGAGAGTTGCTCTTTTATCGTCCGCTCTACGTGCTCCAGGCGCTGTGTGAAGCGCTGGTAACCCGCATCATACTGAGCTCGGTGCGTCGTATCAATACGGCAGAGAGAGCTGTATATACTCTTACCCATGGACTGAAGCCCGTGTACACTTGTCCAGTAGTGTGGGTCATGAAGATGAGTGGAGCTACCGCTGTGGTGATGTGCAGGCACTACCAAATCCTGATCGAGACGTACGAGCTGCAGGGCTGGCTGCATCGTATGAATACGCTCCACCCAGCTACGCTCAAAGCCCAGATCACCCATGTAGAAGTAGGCAGCGCTGGAGGTGAGTGCTTGGATGGCCTGTGGTGTAGGCTCGTAATTCTCTGGATTATTCCCCTGGGGGAGTAGTGTCGTCACCGCGACCAAGCTATCAGCGATCTCCGTGATGACCTGAGCTGCTGGTGCTATCGTCGTAGCTATCTGGAGTCGGGTAGACCGCTGCTCGCCCTGCTGACAAGAGGAGGCGAGAAGCCCTATCCCCAAGAGAAGGGTACACAGGGGGCGGTGGAGTGAACTACATATCATCGGAGTAGGAACTGCAATCTGCTGACTTATGCACGAAGCCGTCCAGTGAGGCGGGCGATGAGACGCCCCAACTCACCGATCCAGAGTACTGGGCTAGTGGCTATGAGGAGTGCGATCCAGTAGCTGAATGGGAGTGGAGCTATCTGGAAGAAATCGTATGCAAAGGTAGTAATTAAGAACTGCCCTACGAGGATGACAGCTGTGATCAGTAGGAAGTAGCGCGCTCGATCCATGCCAGCGAATGCACTGCGACCCGAGTGGAATGCTTTTGCGTTGAACATATTCCACAGCTGAAGAAAGACAAAGGTGGTGAAGAATACGGATAGGTCGAGTGACGTCAGTTGCTCCTTCCCTTCGACCCACTGTCCCGTCGTGAGGTCCAAGTGCTCCAATATATAATGTAGAGCAAAGAGCAGAAGGAGGAACAGGCCACCGACTCCGAATATCTGTCGTGCGAGCTGCGGTGTGATGATCCCAGCAGAGGCCTTGCGTGGATGCTCCTTTATGAGATGAGGGCTGGGGGGCAGGGAGGCCAGCGCCAGCGATGCGAAGGTATCCATGATGAGGTTCACCCAGAGCATCTGTGTCACGGTGAGGGGCGATTCCTTGCCGAGGAAGGCTCCTATAAGGACGGTGAGGCATGCCACGACATTGATCGTCATCTGGAATAGGATGAAGCGCTGGATATTCAGGTACAGTGAGCGCCCCCATAGTACGGCCTGCGCGATGCTGGCAAACGAGCTGTCGAGGATGGTGATATCGCTGGCTTCCTTAGCTACCGCCGTACCGTCGCCCATTGACAGCCCGACATGTGCTCTATTGAGGGCTGGGGCATCGTTGGTCCCATCTCCGGTGACGGCCACGACTTCGCCCAACTCTTGGAGCAGGCGTACGAGGCGCTCCTTGTCCATGGGACGTGCGCGTGCCATGATCTTAAGACGGGTAAGTCGTGCCTTAGCTTCGTCGTCTGTGAGAGCCTCAAAGTCTGCTCCTGTGATGATTTCATCGTCGGTAGAGCTTTCTCCCCAGAGACCGATCTGTCGGGCGATCTCTTTAGCCGTACCAGAGGTATCCCCCGTGATGATCTTCACGCCGATACCAGCCTTTCGGCACTGCTGGATAGCCGCGGGCACTTCGCTACGCACGGGATCCATGATGCCGAAGATGCCTTGTAGCTGTAGTCCTTCTTGGATCAGCTCATCAAGAGGCTTCTCTTGCTCTGTCGGACTCTCGACTATACGGTAGGCAAGAGCGAGCGTTCGCATAGCGCGTGACTGATACTGATGCAGTTGGGCTTCGTAGCGGGTATGTACCTCCGTAGGAAGATTACATAGGCTGAGCAGAATCTCTGGTGCCCCCTTGACATAGAGTATGGCCTTCCCTTCGAGCATTGCGGACTGGACTAAAGTTGCCATGTACTTGCGCTCTGTCAAGAAGGGGAGCTGTCGGATGATAGGGGTGGAGTCACGAAGGGTGAGGTAGTCGTACGCTTGCTCTCGTATCCAAAGCAGGAGGGCTCCTTCGGTAGGATTACCCATGACCTCGGGATGCTGCTGGTCGTGTGCATTGACGAAGGCGGTCGTGTTGGCTGCTATGGCTTCGGGGAGAAGGCTTTCTTCCTCGGTGGAGGCTTCGCTGAAGAAGCTCTCGACGCGCATCCGATTCTCTGTGAGCGTCCCCGTCTTGTCGGTGCAGATGACGGTGATAGCTCCCATCGTCTCGCAGGCGTGCATACGGCGGACGAGGTTGTTGCTACGCATCATGCTGCGCATACTATAGGCAAGTGAGAGGCTTACACTCATTGGTAGTCCCTCGGGGACAGCGACGACAATGACTGTCACGGCGAGCATGATCTTGCCGAGGAAGTAGGAGAGTGTAGCATCCCATGGAGCTGCAAAGCCCCCATCGTGAGCATAGATCAGGGTGCTACCTACGAGGACAAGCGCCGCGAGGATATAGCTGATACGGGCTATGAGACTGCCGAGGTGATCAAGCTGACGATTCAGTGGAGTCTCTACGGAGGCATCTATCTGGATCCCTTCGAAGATCTTCCCCTGTTCGGTGGCATCTCCGACGACTTGCACGTGGCAGACGGCATGTCCCTCGAGGATGGTCGTGCCACGACATATATAATTGGTAGGGTAAGTGGCTTCGCTGTCTTGATCGTCAGGGTGTACGCTCTTGGTCGTCATCGGCTCACCCGTGAGGGTTGACTCATCTACCGAGAGTGTGACAGCCTCAAGGAGCTCGGCATCGGCTGGGATCTCCTCCCCCGTCTCCAAATAGAGCCGGTCGCCGACGACGATCTCGCGCTTTGGGATCTGTATGATCTCGCCATCGCGCATGACCTTGTAGCACACCTCGTCGCCTACCTGGCTCAGAAGCTCGAACTCCTTCTCGCTCTTCAGCTCGAAATAGAAAGCTATGCCAGTGGAAAGTAGGATCGCTAAGAAGACTCCGACAGGCTCAAAGAATCCAGCTCCTGTGGGATCAGTCTTGGTGACAAAATACTCATAGCAGGCCGAGAGGAGGGAAAGGACCATGGCGATGAGCAGGATGATGATGATGGGATCCTCGAATTTCTCGAGGAAAAGCTTCCAGCGCGAGGTGCGTGGGCGGGGTGTCAGCTCATTGCTGCCGTGTTGTAGCCGGCTCTTGTGTGCCTGCTCTGAGGTTAGTCCTATATGCGGAGTAGGGATCTTGTCCATTATATATAATGTATAGGGGGGAGGGGTGAGAGGTTGAAGTTGGCCCCTCTCCTGCCATCTCCTTCGCCTGCAAAAATAGTGGAAGGCCACCACATGATCATCCTATCACTTCTTAGACGGATTCAGTGGCCTCCTCATACTCCTCAGATGTACCAGTACTGGTCGCTGAGTGAACCAGTACTGGTACACCTTATTGACCAGTACTGGTTCGAGCTCTGACCAGTACTGGTCAACTTGCGAACCAGTACTGGTTGATTTTGCTCTCCTGCAAAGGTTTATTCTATAAGGG
>NZ_CALPBU010000012.1:0-21380 GCF_943169685.1 Porphyromonas bobii | reverse complement strand
AAACTCTTCATTGTCAATATTTTTATTGTACTTTGTTCTGTTTGTCTTGCTCTAAAAATGATTCTTGCTTCAGATTTATTAGTGTATCTCTACCTAAGTAAAGGTCGTAATTGACGGTTAGGTCTTCTTTTCCCTAAACGTTTGTTACTACACTTCTGTTTGTCAATATCAATTATCTCAAAGATCTCTCGAAGTCAAACTACCCGCGTCGCCGCTAGGCCGTTCGTTTCTTTTGCGAGTGCAAAGGTAAAGCAAAGTTTTCACTCCACCAAATCTTGAGCGAAACTTTTTCGTTACCACTCTCGATCTAAACCCTGTCATTCGCCGCTCGTCCGCCTGACTTGCGACTGCAAAGATACGGCAATAATACCCGTACTTCCAAATAGTGACTGTTGCATAGAGTCCCGCACTCTATTTAGTGTGCTAAAGCATCGTGCGCCCAGCTCCCCGATATGCCTCTCCGAAGAGATCAGGCAAGCCCTTCGCTTTATCGCGCATATTCCTCTTATCCAGCGGATGGAAAAGTATCCTTCTCGTGAAGAAAAAAGCGCCATTACGTAGTGGTTTTCTTCTGTCTATGTACGTAGTCTTAAAGACCAGGTACGTCAGTCCAAATATCCACGTACGTAGATATTAGAGCTACGTACGTAGTCCAAACATTTCTGCCACTCGTCCACAACTTTTACCCCTACGCAGAGCAACAACCTAAATAGAGGTCGCTTCACAAAGCTATATAGCTTTCTTCGCCATCCTATAGAGCTCTACCCACGTACTCATATACCTATTACGAACCCCGCACACTTACTTCTCCACGCAAGCACTCCACCTTGCGCGCGTACATTATATGTTATAGGAGGAGGGCTGAGCATTAGTCCCTCTCCCACACCATCCGCATACGACAGAAGCTCCGACTGCGATACCTCACCAGAGCCTCATAGAAGGACATAATATCAACCTATATTGGTCGCTGGGTTGACCTATATAGGTCGTCGCGCGAACCTATATAGGTTGTTGATGCGACCTATATAGGTCAACCCAGCGACCAATATAGGTTCACATCACCCTCTATACGAAGGTCTCGAAAAGGCCCCTATAAGAGACCTCTTCCCTACCCAACTAATGCGCCTTGTCATTATAGGGGTCACGGATGAAGCTCAATAGATCTATTCACAAACAACTATTGGTCTGCACACGAACGACTATTGGTTTGAGGTGCAAACAACTATTCGTTTCGTATGCGAATAACTATTCGTTTGTACCCCAAACAACTATTGAAGCAGACACAAACAACTATTGCTTCACTTCACCTCCTCGCGAAGCATGATTTATACGCCTTCACTTAAGCAAGGAAAGTCCAGAGGAAAAGCAGTAGCGCACACACCTACTCCTCACACTCCGATGCAGTCTTCCTACCATTGCGGAGGTATCCGATTATCCATACCTTTGCACTTGGAGTCGGGCAGAAGCGTCTGCCAATAGCACTCCATCTTTAGTACTAACATAGCGTTTGCTATTTATTCGGAAAGTACCTTCGAACCTAGGAAATTCTAAGCTACGTCGCTCGAATAAGTCAGTGAACGCCTGCGCATAGCGTAGGCGTGACTTATCTCTTGTGACGTGGGCTATTCCTAGGGCCTGAAGGTACGGAGAGAGGCGCGTCTACGCTTCTCTTTGTACCCAAGCCCTGAGTAGCCCACCCGAGAGATAGCCAGCGCCCAATTATGCTATGCGCTTATGGCAAACAACCAACTCTCTCAAGCCAAGAAGGGGAAGAAGGATGAATTCTACACCCAGCTGGCGGACATCGACGCTGAGCTCAAGCACTATCGAGGACACTTCGCAGGCAAGACGGTGCTCTGCAACTGTGACGATCCTAGGATGAGCAACTTCTTCTACTACTTCGTCCTAAACTTCCATCACCTCGGTCTCAAGAAGCTCATCACGACCTGCTACAAGAATCAAAATCCAGATCTCTTCTCTGTCAGTGCGACCGAGCAGGCGGTCTACCTCGTCTACGAGGGAGAAGATATCGGCATGCCACCTAACCCGAATATCGCTGGACTCGTGCATCCGCTGAAAGGGGATGGGGACTTCCGCAGTGAAGAGTGTATCGAGTTCCTCAAAGAAGCAGATATCGTCGTCACCAATCCTCCCTTCTCTCTCTTCCGTGAATACATCGCTCAGCTGATCGAATACCAGAAGAAGTTTATCATCATCGGTAATATAAATGCCGTCACCTATAAGGAGATCTTCCCTTTCGTACAGAGTGAGCAGATCTGGCTAGGGCCAAGCATTCATAGCGGAGACCGTGAGTTTGAGATACCAAGCAGTTACCCCCTGGAAGCTGCGAGTTCCCGCATAGATGGTGACGGGCGAAAATTCATACGCATGAAGGGTGTACGTTGGTTTACCAACTTAGACTTTCCCCAACGTCACCAGGCACTTATCCTTCACAAGAAGTATAGGCCAGAGGAATACCCCCACTACGATAACTACGATGCGATCAACGTAAATAAGACCGCTGATATTCCCTGTGACTATGACGGAGTAATGGGAGTACCCATTACCTACCTGGATAAGCACAACCCCGATCAGTTCGAGATACTCGACGCGAATGACTTTATCATCGGGAATAGAGCTCCCCAAAAGCCCCATGGCCTAATTAAAGATAAGGATGGGAGTGTAGAAGGGCGAATCGTATACGCACGCATACTTATCCGTAAACGCAAATAGCAAGAGCTTATGAACATTCAACTCGTACACATTAAAGTCCGTGATCTATTCAACGGATATCAAGACAACGGCGACAAGGGTGTCGTCGCCTATGGAGGCAAGCTGGATGTGCGCCCTGCCTACCAGCGCGAATTCGTCTATAAGCCCGAGCAACAGCAAGCGGTCATCGATACCCTTAGCAAGGGCTATCCGCTAAACGTTATGTACTGGGCTGATCATGGGAATGGGCACTATGAGCTCATAGATGGCCAGCAAAGGACGCTATCTATCTGCACCTTCCTCGATGGGGACTTCTCCTGTGCTGGACTCTTTGGCATCAAGCAGCCTCAGGCATTCCACACGCTTCCTACGAACCTCCAGGCGCAACTCCTCGACTACGAGCTCACCGTCTATATCTGCGATGGGACAGAGAGTGAGAAGCTCGAGTGGTTCAAGACCATCAATATCGCAGGCGAAGAGCTTACCGACCAAGAGCTACGTAATGCGGTCTATACAGGACCCTGGGTATCAGATGCGAAGCGCTACTTCAGCAAGACGGGCTGTGCCGCTTACGGGCTTGGGAGCAAGTACCTCAAGGGAACAGCTAACCGACAGGACTACCTGGAGACCGTGATCTATTGGTATGGTGACCGAGAGAACCCCAAGCAAAGCATCGAGGAGTGCATGATGAAGCACCAGCTGAATCCTAATGCCCAAGACCTTTGGGATTATTTCCGACGTGGCATCGAATGGGTCGAGCTGCTCTTCCCCATCTATCGCAAGGAGATGAAAGGGCTTCCCTGGGGGATCTACTACAATAGATACCACAAGAACACCTACAACCCAATAGCACTGGAGAAGGAGGTTGCCACCCTGATGGCTGATGATGATGTGACTAAGAAGAGTGGCATCTATAAGTACGTCTTGGAGAAGGCGATCGGGAACGACGACCCGAGCGTGCTCGGCATCCGAGCCTTCAGCGACAGCCAAAAGCGCACCGTCTACGAGCAGCAGGGCGGGATCTGCACCTGCTGTGGGAAGAAGTACAAGTACGAGGAGATGGAGGGCGACCACATCAAGCCTTGGAGCAAGGGCGGGAAGACCGAGATAGAGAATCTACAGATGCTTTGCCGAGACTGCAACCGCCGCAAGAGCAATAAGTAGCTACGGATAGAGGTAGACAGCACACGGCCTCCTTGCCTTATTAGGCAAAGGAGTAGTCTACACCACTATACCATAGCAACATAAGGGAGAGCCCCAGCCGAATGATCTGATAGCAGACATTCGGCAGGGACTCTCCTCCTACTTATCCTCGGTACTACTCAACACAAAGACTTCTCATACACGTGCCAGAAGTAGCGCGACGTGCGGTAGCATATACGCACCCTACATAAAGAAATTAAGTAAGTATCCGTATGGGAACGCACCATCTTACAGATAATTAAAAGGCTATAAAAGAGAAGCATAGCACCTATGAAAGAAGGTATTTACCAGCGGACTTGCTTAGAAAAGAAAGATTGCTACCTTTGCTCATAGAGTCTGGGTATAGCACACAGACTGCCATGGAACGAGGGAGATACGAGTACCACCTACCCTCACATCGACAGACTGCACTACCACCAGACCGCAGGAATGCTTGTGGCAAGCGGCCGCATGCTCCTCAACAGAGCTCCTCATCTCGCAGTGGCACACACATCAAATATCACACGTCACATCTTTACCACAGCGAGATGACGACCGAGGAATCATCACCCAAGGGTCACACTTCCCCACAGCAGTCTAACATCCGTTTCACCCTAATCACCACAAGTCTAATGAGAAAGAGTTTACTCTTCGTCCTACTCCTCTGCATTTCTATTGGAGTAGCGTGGGCTCAGAAAAAGCAAGTCACCGTCACCGGTGTCGTCATCGCTGCAGATGACAAGGAGCCCGTGGTCGCCGCATCCGTGACCTGCGTCGAGTTCCCCTCCCACGGGGTCTTGACCGACGTCAACGGGAAGTTCACGCTCCGTCTCCCTGCCGAGGCTAAGACCCTCAAGGTCTCCAGCATTGGCTACCTCACCCAAACCGTTGCCATCACGGGGCAAGAGCTCAAGATCACCCTAAAGAATGAGGAAAAGTCGATCGATAAGGTCGTCGTCGTCGCCTATGGCACGCAGACTAAGAACTCCTTCACGGGGTCAGCGGCTCGTATCGACGTCGCCAGCCTAACGAAGAAGACGGGATCTAATATCACCTCGGCTCTCGAAGGGGCTTCTCCTGGGGTCCAGGTCTTCACGACCAGCGGTCAGCCTGGTGCAGCCGCTACGGTACAGATCCGTGGTATCGGCTCTGTGAACTCCAGCACGTCACCTCTCTACGTCATCGACGGGGTACCCTACACCAGCCTCCTCAGCGGCTTCAACATGGCCGACGTCGAGAACCTCACGGTCCTCAAGGACGCTTCGGCTACCGCACTCTACGGGGCACGCGCTGCTAACGGGGTCGTCCTCATTACCACGAAGCAGGGTAAGGCTGGTCGTCTCTCCTTCGACGCCGAGATCAAGAGTGGGATCAACGTCCGCTATCTCCCCCAGTACGATGTCATCGACTCTCCTGAAGAATATATGGAGGTAGCCTACGAGGCCATGAAGAACACCTACGAACGCTTCGGCCTCAAGGATAAGCTCACCCAGCTCTACAACAACCCCAAGGCTAAGTTCGCCGATGGCAAGACCATCGCTGATGCACCAAAGAACGCAGCCGACCTGCTCTTCTTCCCTGGGATCCTCGCAGGTGGCGAAGATGCTACTGGTATCTGGGACCACTACAATCTCTGGAAGGCTGGCTCAGGTCAGATGATCGATGTGAACACGGGCAAGTTCAACAACAGCTACAAGCGCCTCTACACGCCCGAGTCTTGGCGTGATCACATCTTCCGTACTGGTCGCATCACGGAAACGAATGTACGCGTATCAGGTGGCTCTGAGAAGGTCAACTTCTCCTCTTCACTGGGGTATCAGGACAACATCGGGTACTACATCAGCTCCGAATTCAATCGCCTGAACCTACGTAACAACGTCACCGTTCGCCCCACTAAGGACTTCAAGGTGAGCCTCGGCCTCGCCTACTCTCGCTCACTCGCTAAGAGCCCAGGCCAGGGGAGCAACTCCAACAACGGCTTCCAGTTCGTCAACCAGATCCCTGCGATCTACCCTGTCTTCGAGCACGACGAAAACGGGAACCTCGTCAATGACCCCAAGATCCCTGGTGGCAAGAGCTACGACTACGGTCAGACTTCCGACGGTAGCCGTGCCTATGCTGGTGGTATCAACCCTGCTGGTGCTGTCCGCCTCGACCGCGACGAAGACCTCACGAACCTCACTACGGGGAACCTCAACCTCGAGTATCGCTTCCTCAAGGACTTCAAACTCGCCGTCACCTACGGCTTCCAGTCTACAGCCTCCAAGAACGAAACGCTGGCTAACCCCTACTACGGGGATGCTGCGAAGATCGGCCGTATCTCCAACACGAATGAGAACGACTTCAGCTGGACGCTCAATGAGATCCTCTCTTGGGGCAAGACCTTCGGTGACCACACCGTAGATGCCTTCATCGCTCACGAAGCCACAAAGAACGAGCTCGACTTCCACTACTCGGGCAAGAAGAAGCTCATCCTCGGGAACGTAACCACCCTCGATGACGGTCTCATCCGTGGTGATATCTCTGGCTACCGCCTGACCTACGCTATCGAAAGTTACTTCGGTCAAGCTCGCTACGACTATCAGAACAAGTACTACCTGAGCACCTCAGTCCGCCGAGATGGCTCTTCTCGCTTCGCTCCCGACTACCGTTGGGGTACCTTCGGCTCGGTAGGTGCTGCTTGGATCATCAGCAAGGAAAAGTTCCTCTCTCCTGTCAAGTGGATCAACAACCTCAAGCTCAAGGCCAGCTATGGTGTCCTGGGGAACCAGTCCCTGAACCTCGCCTACGGTAGCACTACTCCTAACTACTACCTCTACCACGACTTCTACGAAGTAGACAACTTCAATAACTCTCCCTCGTTCTCCTTCTACGCCAAGGGTAACAGTGCCCTGCAGTGGGAGCGCTCTGGCACCTTCAACGTGGGCTTCGAGTCTCGCCTCTTCAACGCTCTCGAGCTCAACGTCGACTACTTCGTCAAGACGACGGACAACATGCTCTTCAAGAAGCAAGTCGCTCCTTCTCTTGGCTATGCCTACTACCCTGTGAGCGAAGGTCGCCTGCGCAACAACGGGCTTGAAGTCGAGCTTAACTGGGAGGCCTACAAGAGCAAGGACATCTCTGTGAACGTCCGCGCTAACGGTGGCTACTACAAGAATAAGATGCTCATCATGCCCGTCGACCCCTTCGGCGTACCCAAGCACTACGAGCTCCAGGGCAACTATGCTTACAAGAAGGGTCACTCCGTACTCGACTACTATATGCCTATCTGGAAGGGTGTCAGCAATGAAGGGCTGCCTATGTGGAAGGCCTACACCTACAAGGATGCCAGTGGCAATGATGCCTACGTCACCGACTACGAAAAGTACATCAGCACGGGTGGTGACGCTAAGGCACTCACCGAGACGACGACTTCGGACTACAACAAGGCTGTCAACGAATTCGTCGGCAAGAGCGCTATCCCTGACTTCGTCGGTGGCTTCGGCTTCGATGTACAGATCAAGAACGTCAGCATCTCGACGAACTTCAGCTACGGCCTCGGCGGTTGGGGCTATGACGGTGTCTACGCTGGCCTGATGAGCAGCGGTAGCGTCATCGGCACGCGCAACTGGCACAAGGATATCCGCAACTACTGGAGCACGGACAAGCACACGGATCTGCCCATCCTCACGCACAACGTGGAAGCAGTTAAGTTCGCTAACTCGACCTCTACGCGCTTCCTCACGAGCCGCTCCTTCCTCACGCTCAGCAATGCTCGTATCAGCTACGACCTGCCCAAGAGCCTGATGAAGCACCTCGGCCTCAACAGTGCCTCCGTCTACGTCAGTGGTGACAACCTCTTCCTCATCTCCGCTCGTAAGGGCTACGCTGCTATGACCAGCCTCAGTGGGGGCTCAGGTACGAACCGCTACCTGCCTGTATCGACCTTCGTCGCAGGGGCACGCATCAGCTTCTAATTCGTCTCACCTCTTATACACCTATATACTATGCGTACAAGTATAAGAACCTTCGTAGGGGCTGCACTTGCCCTGGTCGCTCTCTCGGCTTGTAAGAAGGACTTCCTCGAGCAAGATCCCTCCCAGCTATTCACGGCCGATCAGCTCAAGAAGGCCAGCCAGTGGAATGATGGTATCAACGAGGGGTACATCAATGGTATCCTCAGTACCTTCTTCAAGAATGGGCAATCCTCCAGCCGTCACGATGACTTCGCACAGAAGGCCTTCGATATCAGCTCTGACCTCATGTCTGGCGATATGGAGCTGCAAGGGGGGCTGGGCTATGGATGGTTCCAAGAGGCAGCACGCCTACTCTCATATAAGCGAGATGGGAGCCTCAACTATGCCGTCTGGCGTATCAGCTACCGCACGATATCAATGGCCAATAGTTTCTTCCGCTCAAGCACGGGTGACACGACGCCTCCCGAAGTGACGACGGAGCCGAATCTGAAGGCCAAAAGAATGAAGGACATCTTTGACTGGGGGCAGGTGAAGACGCTTCGCGCCTTAGCCTATCTCAACCTGGTGCACTTCTACGGCAAGCCCTATGCAACCGATACAAAGAGCCTCACCGTAGTGCCCATCTATGCTGCTACCGACGATGCCAGCAAGCCACAGAAGCTCGCTACCATCGAAGAGGTCTATACCCAGATCGTCAAGGACCTTACTGAGGGTATCGCCGCAATGGACGTCTCTGGCATGAAGCGAGCTGACCGCCAGTACATCGACCAGACAGTAGCTAAGGGCGCTCTGGCTCGTGCCTACATGGACATGGGGAAGTGGAGCGAAGCTTACGCCGTAGCCAATGACGTGATCACGAATCAAGCCGCCAACTACCCCCTCATCCCGGCCAGCGAGCTGACGACCAACGGCTTCAACAACTATAAGACTCCTGAATTCATCTGGGCTATCGATATCACAGAGGATATCACAGGCTCACTGAGAAGCTTCTGGGGGCACATGGATATCTACACCTATAGCTATGCTGCCGTCGGTGCCCGCAAGGGTATCAACAAGTACCTCCAGGATCAGATCCCCGAGTACGACCTGCGTAAGAATTGGTTCCACCCCAAGAGTGGGATACCCTGGAACAAGTTCTTCTCCGCTACGGGTAAGCCCATCGGTACGATGGCAGACCGCACGTGGCTGAGCGACATCGTCTTCATGCGTATGGCTGAGATCTACCTCATCGCTTCCGAAGCTGCCGCTCGCAATGGTGATGATGCCTCTGCAAAGACCATCCTGCTGAAGCTCCTCAAGGAGCGTACCGCTGCTGATAAGTACTCCGCTGTAGAGACCGCTATCACGGATCTCAACCACGATGAGCTGCTGGAAAAGATCTTCTACAACTGGCGCGTCGAGATGTGGGGCGAAGGCCTTGCCCTGACGGTGATCAAGCGCTTCAAGTACGACAACAAGCGCTCGGCTCGCAGTCTCTTCTTCAAGGAAGAGGCCATCAAGTGGGATGACTCTCGCCTCGTCTATGAAATTCCTCAGAACGAAACGACCAACAACCCGCTGATCAAGTAGCTGAATCCCATAGGCTCTCATCGGGCCATTCTCTAAGTGATAGCGCCCCCGTAGTCCTCTTGCTACGGGGGCGCTATACCTATAAAAATAGGAGTACTTATCCCTCCTCAACGAGCATTCACCACTCCTCAGACGAAGCTCGCAGATAAATCTTTTGCCTACATATAGTATGTAGACGAATATATTCGTATATTTGTGGTCAAGAAAACAAGTGTACGCAACGTACAGGATCAACATCAACCACTAAAGATACAGTGTAAACGGTATGGAAATCAAGAAGTCACCAGAAGCTGACCTCGAGAAGGGCAAGGGGCTCTCGCTCCTACTGGGTCTCGTCGTAGCACTCTCCCTGACCTTCGTAAGCTTGGAGTGGCGTAGCTCTGTTGCCCAAGCAGGCAACCTTGATGGGGCTGGCCACAAGACCGAAATGGAAGAAGCGCTCCTCGTCAAGGAAGAGCAGCCTGAGGATAAGCCTGAAGAGCCTAAGCCACAGGAGCAGCCCCAGCAGACCGAGATCCAGCTACCTCAGGAATTCAAGGTCGTGGACAACAACGTCAAGGTCGAAAAGCCCACCTTCGTCTCTGCCGATGAAGGTAAGGATCTTCCTCCCGTCAACATCCCCTTCGGCCCCAAGGACGTCCCAGGCACGCCTACTGAAGAACTCTCTGATGAGCCCTTCGAAGTCGTAGAAGAGCAGCCTGAGTTCCCCGGTGGTATGAATGCCTTCCGTAAGTATCTGCAGGATCACCTCCACTACCCAGAGAGTGCACAGGATGCAGGTATCCAGGGTAAGGTCATCGTCCGCTTCGTTGTAGAGCGTGACGGCTCTGCTACCGCTGTAGAAGTCTATAAGGGTGTAGACCCCGCACTCGACAAGGAAGCTGTCCGCGTGGTCAAGTCCATCCCAAAGTGGAAGCCTGGTAAGCAGCAGGGTAAGGCTGTACGTACGCGCTACGTCATCCCTATCGTCTTCTCTCTGCAGTAAGATCTATCGCTCTCCTCACGGAGACGACACATACAGCTCGGGCAGATGCTCTCCTCAATGGAGCATCTGCCCGAGTTCCTTTTGCTCCAGACTCAGCGATGGGGCTTATTCGCTGGCTAAGTCGTATCTTTGTAAAAGGCACATCGCCGACAATAGCGTCTTATGACAATGTACCCTGACCAACAGAAGAAGCTCAAGCTCATCCGTGAGGCCGTAGAGGAGCAGCTCGCAGCCCGCTCCCTTGGCACTCGCTCTCCCGAAGGGCTCTTTGCCCCCATCGACTACACCCTGCGCCTCGGAGGCAAGCGCATCCGCCCACTCTTGGCCTGCGCTGCAGCTGCCGCCTTTACCGAAGCCTGGCAGCGTGCCCTCCCCGTAGCTGTAGCTCTTGAGATCTTCCACAACTTCACACTCCTTCATGACGACCTCATGGACCGCTCTCCACTTCGCCGTGGGCAAGAGACGGTCTATCGTCGCTGGGGTGACAACACGGCGATCTTATCGGGTGATGCGATGAGTATCGAGGCCTATGCATCTCTTGCAGAGATCGCAGACAAGTCCCTACTTGCCGAGCTCCTCCCTCGTTTCAGCCAGATGGCCCTCGAGGTATGCGTCGGGCAGCAGTATGACATGGAGTTCGAGACTCGCTCCGAGGTCCGCGTCGAGGAGTATATGGAGATGATCCGCCTGAAGACCTCCGTACTGCTCGGCTCATCATTGGAGCTGGGCGCACTCGTCGGAGGCGCGACTGCAGAGCAAGCTCGCGCACTCTACGCCGTGGGGATCCAGCTGGGACTGGCCTTCCAGATCCAAGACGACCTACTGGACGTCTATGGCGATGAGAAGACCTTCGGTAAGCCTATCGGTGGTGACATCGTCAATGCTAAGAAGACCCTCCTTCTCCTATATACATTAGAGCAGCTACAGGGCGAAGATCTCAAGCGTCTGCAAGAGATCTTGACCTACACTCCCGAGGAGCGCCGAGCCTACATCGATGAGGTACGCGCACTCTACGACAAGGCAGGCACACGCCTCTATGCCGAGGCAGAGATCGAGCGCCTCACTACCGAAGCCTATCGCGGAGTCGAGCAGCTTCCCCTCAGAGAAGAAGGGCGCGAGCTCCTTCTCGCCCTCTTCCATACCCTCTCCGGTCGCACCAAGTAGCATGCAGCTCATCGACAGCCACACACATATATACGGAGAGGAGTTCGACGAGGACCGTGACGAGATGCTCGCACGCGCTGCTGCGGCAGGTGTAGGGCAGATGGTCCTACCCAATGTCGACGCAGCGAGCTATCCTCGCGTCCTTGAGCTTTGCGCGGCACATCCCGAGCGACTTTTCCCCACCATTGGCCTGCACCCAACCTATGTCAAGGAGGACTACACCTCCCAGCTTGACTATATGGAGCGGGAGCTCTCGCAGCGCCCTCACGTATCTATCGGCGAGATCGGGCTGGATTACTATTGGGATACGACCTATCAGCGGGAGCAGATTGAAGCCTTCGAGCGCCAGCTCCACTGGGCGGTTAAGCTTGATATCCCCGTGATCCTCCATATCCGCGAGGCCTTTGCTGATGCTTTCGATACGCTACGTCGAGTCAATCTCCCGCAGCTTCGTGGAGTCTTCCACAGCTTCACTGGCACACGAGAGGAGCTCGAGGAGGCACTATCCTTCTCCTCCTTCTGCGTCGGGATCAATGGCGTCGTGACGTTTAAGAACAGCACGCTCAAGGAGTACGTCGCCTCCATCCCCCTGGAGCGCCTCTTACTGGAGACTGATGCTCCCTATCTTGCGCCTGTCCCCAAGCGAGGCAAGCGCAATGAGCCAGCCTTCCTTCCCCACACGGCAAGCTTCGTAGCCAGCTGCTACGAGCTGACTGACGATACACTGATCACGAAGACCAGCGAGAATGCACGCCGGCTCTTCGCACTACCCGAATACTAAATCTCCACTATCTATGTCTTCGCTCATCGAGACTCTTATCAAGAAGGATCGCACCTACCGCCGCTTTGACGAGTCGGTAGCCATTGACCGCCTGCAGATCCTCCGCTGGCTGGACGTCGTCCGCCAGACGCCATCATCACGCAATGTCCAGCCACTGAAGTATATCATCATCACGGACGAAGCCCTCTGTCACGAGATCACAGAGCTCCAGCACTGGGCTGCTATGCTCCCCGAGTGGGATGGGCCCGCAGTAGGTGAGCGCCCTCGTGCCTACCTTCTCCAGCTCATTGACACCGATATTGCTCCTGCTGCTCGCTTTGACGAAGGTATCCAACTCCAGACACTGGGCCTGCTGACTACAGATGCGGGCTATGGCGTCTGTATCTTCGCTGGTCACGGCAAGGGTGAGATCACACGCCGCCTGGATCTCCCCACGCACCTATCTATCAATGCGATCGTCGCTATCGGTAAGCCAGCCGAAGAGGTCATCCTCGAGGAAGCACGTAGCCCCGAGGATGTCCGCTACTGGCGCGACGAAGAAGGGCGTCATCACGTACCCAAGCGCCCCTTGAGCGAAATCATCATCGAGCCCAACAAGCCCTCGGTCTTCTAAGGCCATCTCATATCCCCCCCTCACCCCAGAGCAAGAAGATTATGCCTAAGTCCCCCCTTCTCTATCTACTCAGTGTAGGCCTCAGCGCAGTTCTCATCAGCTGCGGTGGCACGAAGAGCCAAGCACAGAGTGCCGACAGCACGGGCAGCGAAAGCGCCGAGAGACGTACCGCTGCTCCCTTCAGTGCTGACTCTGCCTACCAGTACATACAGCAGCAAGTAGCTTTTGGTGTCCGCACTCCTGGCAGTGAAGGACATCGTGCGACAGCAGCCTGGATAGAGCAGAAGCTACGTCAGTGGGGTTACGAAGTGACCCTACAGCGCTTCGAGGGGAAGGATCACTTTGGCAAGCAGGCAGCGGGAACAAATATCATCGCCACCCGCACTCCCGAGGGTACGGACCGCATCCTTCTTATGGCTCACTGGGATACCCGCCAAGTAGCTGACCACGACCCTGTCGTACAGCGTCAGGGCGAACCCATTCAGGGAGCTGATGACGGAGCCAGCGGTGTCGCCGTCTTGCTTGAGCTTGCTCGTCAAGAGAGCCTAAATCCCTCGGGGAAGGCTCTGGACTTCATCTTCTTTGACCTCGAAGATGGTGGTCAGAGCGAAGACGAAGACAGCTGGTGCCTCGGCTCACAATACTGGGCACAGCACCCCCACCAGAGTGACTACAAGGCTAAGTGGGGCATCCTCCTCGACATGGTCGGCTCCCAAGGTGCCCGCTTCTACTGGGAGGGTCTCTCACGAGAATATGCCCGCCCCCTACTCTCCGCCCTCTGGCAGACTGCTGCCCAGCTTGGCTGGGGCGACTACTTCGTCCAGGCTAATGGCGGACAGATGACCGATGACCACGGCCCCGTGATCCGCTATCGTGGTATCCCTTGCGTGGACATCATCAACTTCGACCCCAATAGAGCCACGGGCTTTGGGGCTCATTGGCACACCTCAGCAGACAATATGAACGTCATCCACATAGAGACCCTGCGTGCTGTCGGCGAGACCGTAGCCACCACGATCCGAGAGGACATCTAATCACTTCACCCACACTCCATGCCTACAATCAACGAACTACAAGACGAGATCATAGAAGAATTCTCTGCCTTGGACGATTGGATGGACCGCTATGCGCTCATCATCGACCTCGGCAATACCTTAGAGCCACTCCCCGAGAGCGACAAGACCCCGACCAATATCATCGAGGGGTGCCAGAGTCGCGTGTGGATCACCGCCCACTTTGACGGTGAGCACGTGCACTTCCAGGGAGAGAGCGACGCGATCATCGTTAAGGGCATCGTCAGCCTTCTGCTGCGTGTCCTCAATGATCAGAAGCCACAGGACATCCTCGACTCCGACTTGTACTTCATCAAGGAGATAGGTCTCTCCGAGCACCTCTCCCCTACACGCTCGAACGGGCTCGTCTCGATGCTCCGTCAGATGCGTCTCTTCGCTGCAGCCTTCGCCAGCCAAAGCTAAGTATCTATCTCACCCTATCTCATGCATCTATTACCCCATTCACTGAGGTCGCTTGCCGCGTCCTCAGCAGCCCTCCTTGCGGCTGCCTTCTTCCTGCCGGCCTGCTCCTCGAAGACTACGGGCAGTAGTTCCAGCGAGGATCTTCTGAGTTTCGTCGATCCGTTCATCGGTACGGGTGAGCACGGACACACCTTCCCAGGGGCTACACGCCCCAACGCGATGGTGCAGTTCAGCCCCGACACCCACCTCATCGGATGGGATGCCAGCAGTGGCTACCATGAGTCCGACAGCGTCATCTATGCCTTCAGCCTCACCCACCTCTCAGGGACGGGTATTGGTGACCTCGGCGATGTAGCGATCCTTCCCTATAGCGGAGCTGACACGCTGCGCCCCATAGCTCAGTTCGACAAGACCGAGGAAGCCGCTTCCCCTGGCTACTACTCGGTACGTCTGAAGAACTTCGGTATCCAGACCGAGCTGACCTCCACCGACCGCGTCGGGCTCCTACGCGCCACCTATGCTGACAGCACGGACCGCAAGCTCCTCCTGGATCTCGGTCATATCCTCCAGCCCAACTGGGGACACAAGGTCGTGGGGAATGACTTCCGCCTCGTCAATGACTCGACGATCGTCGGTACCTACTACACCAAGGGCTGGGCAGAGCATCATCAGATGAGCTACATCCTCCGCCTCTCCACGCCTGCCGATAGCATCGCCCTCTACCGTGATGGTGAGCGTCAGCGACTCAGCGCAGGCTTCGCCGTCGAGCGTGACACGGCTGACCTGAAGCTCCACCTCTACCTCCCCAAGGGGAGCACGCCCTACCTCGTGAAGGTCGGTCTCTCGGCCGTCTCTCCCGAGGGGGCTGAGCGCAATATGCAGGCAGAGCTCCCCCACTGGGACTTCGAGGCTGTACGCACCGAGAGCCGCCGCATCTGGGCTGATCTCCTCGGCAAGATCCGCATCGAGACCTCTGACACAGCAGTGCTCAAGAACTTCTACACCGCACTCTACCACTCGCATATCGCCCCCTTCAACTATCAGGATGTCGATGGCAGCTTCCGTGGTATGGACAAGGCTATCCATAAGAATCCCCGCCCCGAAGAAGGTCACTACACCGTCTTCTCTATCTGGGATACCTATCGTGCGCTGCATCCTCTGCTCACTATCATCGACCCCGATCAGGCACTGCGCTATGGCAAGAGCCTCGTCAGCGACTATGACGAAGGGACGATCCTCCCACGCTGGCCACTCGCCTCAAACTATACGGGCTGTATGCCTGCCTACCACTCGGTGAGCATCCTCGCCGACCTCGTCGCTAAGGGTCTGGCTACAAGCGAAGACCTGCGTCACTGGACGGAAGCTGCACAGCGCAGCTCGATCTATCGCGCTGATCTGGCGGAGAAGTTCGCTGGTACGCGTGAGCTCGACCTCATCACGCGCCATCCTTACTACAAGGAGCGCTACGGCTTCCTACCCTGCGACTCCGTCCCCGAGAGCGTCAGCTGGGGTGTGGAGATGGCTTACGATGACTGGTGTATCGCCCGTATCGCTGAGGCTGCTGGCCTCGACTCCGTAGCTAAGGCTTACGACCAGCGCGGACTCTACTACCGCCGCTACTGGGACCGTGAGACGAACCTCATGCGCCCCGTCAAGGGTGATGGCTCGTTCCTGACGCCCTTCAACCCCCGCTTCTCCGCTCATGAGAAGAGCGACTATACCGAGGGCAACGCCTACCAGTGGAGCTTCTACGCTCCCCACGATATGGAGGGCTTCCTCAAGCTCATGGGTGGTCGTGAGGTGCTGGAGCGCAACCTCGATACCCTCTTCACCACGTCCTCACGTATCGATGGAGCTGAGCAGTCGGGGGACATCACAGGCCTCATCGGGCAGTATGCGCACGGCAATGAGCCCAGCCACCACATCGCCTACCTCTACAACTACACCGCTGCACCTCACAAGGGTCAGGCGATCCTCGATACCGTCCTGCGCCACTTCTACAAGCCTACGCCTGCGGGTATCATTGGCAACGAAGACTGCGGTCAGATGTCAGCTTGGTACGTCCTCAGCGCGCTGGGCTTCTATCAGGTCTGCCCAGGTAAGGCCGAGTACACCATCGGCCGTCCGCTCGTAGATATGGCGAAGATCCAGCTCCCCAAGGGCATCTTCACTATCGAGGTGCGTAACAATAGCAAGGAGAATAAGTACGTGCAGCAAGCCACGATCAACGGACGTGACATCACGGAAAGCCTCACCTTCACGCACAAGGATATCCATCCCAATAGCAAGCTCACCATCGTCATGGGTCCCAAGCCCCGACGCTAAGGAGCACCACTCCTCCTAAGCATGTAGCGCCAGCTTCTCCGACAGCAATCCCTTTGCTCTATGTAGAAGCTGGCGCTATGCTTTTTTATTACACACACTCCATCTATGCGTACACACCATTTCCTATACGCCCTCATTGGGCTCATCCTCTGCTCACTACCCTTACAAGGGCAGAGCCGTCAAAACATCAGCCTGAAGTTCATGGGCCTCAGCTTCCATCCTCTGAGCGGGAGACCCAATGCCAAGCTGATGCCAAACCGCCTGGACCCCGAGGCTTACTTCGTAGTTGATCTGGGCGCCCTACTCTCCTACGAGTATTTCATCATCCCCGAGATCCTCTCCGTCAAGGGTATCCAAGGGCTTTATGCTGACTGCACCGCCCAGCTCGCTGGTGTGACGAGTATCGGCCTACGTGCTCGTATCTTCCACATCGGGCGGCATCGCCTCTACGGCGGTATCGGACCGACATGGATCTACCGACGCAACTGGTACCGCCTGCCAGGGTACGTCGACACGAAGTACTTCGAGGGTAGCCCCACGGACAAGTGGCAGCGTAAGTTCCTCTGGTACGGAGGCGAGCTGGAGTATAAGTATGCTCTCAGCCCCAAGCTCGACATAGCGACGACCTTCGTCCCAGGCTACCCCGACCTCATGGCCTTCGCTGTCGGGCTCAGCTACAATCTTTAGCCCGCACAAGCACTCCTCATCAAAGAGCTCCGCCCCGATCGTCCTCTCTATGTGGACGGTCGGGGCGGAGCTTTTTCTATCAGGAAAGGTTCGCCGTAGCTATCGCTTCATGAAGGTCTGGATGTAGCGCTTGACCTGCTGGAAGGCCTCGCCCGAGAAGCCGTGTTCGCCACCTGGGATCACGTGGTACTCGGCATTCTTGTAGATGGTGGCTGCACGATCCGAGACGGACTGCTCTACGATACGATCTTTATCCCCATGGAGGATCAGCACAGGGCCTTGGAAGCGCCCGATGACGGCATAGGGGTCGATATTCCACACATCTTTGTAGTACTTCTCCCCGAGACGCATACCCCAGAGGGTGTTTGCCAGAGGGATCTTCCGATACTCACCCCACTGCTTACGCACCATCTCAGGGATGCTGAAGGCGGGATAAATCAAGATAAGCGAAGCGATATCATCGGGGCGCGATGCCGCAGTGAGGGCGGAGACCAGCCCTCCCTGGCTCAAGCCCAAGAGGGTGATATATCGGGGATCAACGTCGGAGCGGCGCTTGAGCTGATTGATGACCGCATTGAGGTCCGCTTGCTCGGTGAGGACGGACATATCTGTCGTCGCACCAGCACTCAGGCTCTCACGCCCACCACCGTTGAAGTCGAAGGTATAGCAGAGGTAGCCCATGCGTGTCAGGAGTTCGGCATAGCCCTCACCATCACGGTGCGTCACGCCGAAGCCATGGCTGAGGATGACGAGCGGTAGGCGACCCTTGACTCCGACAGGACGGTACAGGCGACCATAGATACCGAGGTGATCGCGCGAGCTATACACCTCCTCAATACTAATGCGCTGGTCGGGTAGCACGTGGCGACGGCTCTGCATCCCAGCGGAGCGGAAGAAGGAGCAGGAGCTCGAGGCCAAGGTCAGCGTCATGAGCGCTAAGAGTAGGCTGAATGTTCTCTTCATGATAGTCTATTTGAATAAGAGTGAAGTCAGGACATACGAGAGTAGTGGCACGGGGCATCCCCCTAAATCCACCTGAGCAAAGATAAGGGCTTCACGGGATATCTCACCCTTCCTTATGCCTATGGATAAGCTCCCACTACGAGCCCTTGGGCGAACCTATATAGGTCACGAAGCCAAGCTATATTGAGACCATTGCTCCACGTAGGAATAAAAGTTGTGGACGAGTGGCAGATAAGTTTGGACTACGTACGTGGATCTAATATCTACGTACGTGGATATTTGGACTGACGTGCCTGGTCTTTAAAACTACGTGCGTAGATAGAAGAAAACCACTACGGGAAGGTGCTTTTTCCTTTACGAGAAGGACACTTTTTCCTCCACTGGATCAGAAGAATACTCGCGATAAAGCGAAGAGCTTGTGTATCTCTTCGGAGGGGCATATCGTTGAGCTGGACATACGATGCCTTAGCACAATAAATAGAGGGCAGGACTCGCGGCAACAGTCTCATATTGGTCACTGGGCGAACCTATATAGGTCACGAAGCGAAGCAGTATTGGTCAGCCCGGCGACCAATATAGGTTGTCTTTCCCTCCTATATGAGGTGCTACTATTCTCCCGTAGTAGGGTATATGAAAAGAACCCTAACTTCTATGCAAGCTAAGGCAGTGGCTGAGGCTAAATAAGAGAGCCAATTCTACCGAGTAGAGTCGGCTCTCCGTGCTTTATACGCCCTCACATTTCCATCCCCGCAAACGCATCAAAGTGAAATAAATAGCGGGTGGGAGCAGGGGGTAAATCAGGAGATGAATGCCCCAATAGTCAGCACCATCCCCAAGATACAAGCTTTATGAGGGGAGAGGAGCAGCCTCAACTTCCTGAAAAATTTAAGTATATCTAACCGTTTTACATATATTTCCCTTATCTTTGTTGCATAGAACGATAAACGTATCAACTATAAATAGGAACAGTAATGGTTAGTTACAAAGAACTGGGTCTTGTGAACACCCGCGATATGTTCGCAAAGGCTATCAAGGGTGGCTATGCTATCCCCGCTTTCAACTTCAATAACATGGAGCAGCTGCAGGCTATCATCAGCGCTGCAGTAGAGACCAAGTCTCCCGTCATCCTTCAGGTATCCAGCGGCGCACGTAAGTACGCTAACCAGACGCTCCTGCGCTACATGGCTCAGGGTGCTGTAGAATACGCTAAGGAACTGGGCTGCCCCAATCCTCAGATCGCCCTTCACCTCGACCACGGTGATAGCCTCGAGCTCTGCAAGAGCTGCATCGAAATGGGCTTCTCCTCTGTGATGATCGACGGTTCGCACCTCCCCTACGACGAGAACGTCGCTCTGACACGCTCTGTCGTTGAGTACGCTCACCAGTTTGACGTGACGGTCGAAGGTGAACTCGGTGTCCTCGCTGGTATCGAAGACGATGTCGTAGCTGAGCACCACACCTACACCGAGCCCGAAGAAGTTGTTGACTTCGTCAGCAAGACGGGTGTTGACTCACTCGCTATCTCTATCGGTACGTCACACGGTGCTAACAAGTTCACGCCTGAGCAGTGCCACCGCGATGCTAACGGCATCCTTGTACCTCCCCCCCTCCGCTTCGATATCCTCGCTGAGATCGAAAAGCAGATCCCTGGCTTCCCCATCGTACTCCACGGTTCTTCCAGCGTACCTCAGGACGAAGTCGCTACGATCAACAAGTTCGGTGGTGCTCTCAAGGATGCTGTCGGTATCCCCGAAGAGCAGCTCCGTCAGGCTTCTAAGAGCGCTGTCTGCAAGATCAACATCGACTCTGACGGCCGTCTCGCTATGACCGCTGCTGTACGTAAGGTCTTCGCAGAAAACCCTGCTGAATTCGACCCACGTAAGTACCTTGGTCCAGCTCGTGAGTCTCTCAAGAAGCTCTACGAACACAAGATCATCAACGTCCTCGGCTCTAACGACCGCCTCTAAGACGTCGATCCCTACGTATCCTACCCCTGCGGCCTTCCGCTGGAGGGATACACCATACGGCTACCTGCCTTCGCCTGCCCCTTCGCGTGGCTGCGACGAAGGCAGGTAGCTTTCTTTTCACCCTCCCGTGTATCACTGACGACATGAATAGTATTTGTCAGCCCAGCCAGCTCCCTCACGGAGCCTATGCCTTCGACCAATTCAAGACAGAGGACTTCCGCGAGGCCTTCCATCTGGCTATCGAAGAGAAGCGCCGTGAGGTAGAGGCGATCATCGCCTCACCCGAAGCCCCCACCTTCGCCAATACCATCCTTGCTCTCGAGCGCTCCGGTGCCCTCCTCGAGTGGGTATCAGGTAGCTTCTACAACCTCCTACACGCTGAGGCTACGGACGAACTGATGCAGATCAGTCAGGAGGTTAGCCCTGAGCTATCAGCACTCTCCTCCTTCATCACCCTCTCCGAACCCCTCTTCGAGCGTATACGCCAGGTATGGGAGGCACGTGAGAGCCTCCAGCTCGATGCCGAAGACCTGCGCCTCCTCCAGCGCTGCTACGAAGGCTTCAGCGAGAGCGGTGCCCAGCTCCCAGCCGAGGAGAAGGAGCGACTGCGCGAGGTCAAGCGTGAGCTGAGCGAGCTGAGCCTCACCTTCGGACAAAACAACCTCAAGGACCAGCAGCGCTTCCGCCTCTTCGTCGATGATGCCGCTGCGGTCGAAGGGCTTCCCCTCTCGACACTCGCCGTAGCACGCGAGCTGGCAGAGAAGGAGGGTAAGAGCGAAGGCTGGCTCTTCACCCTCTCCGCCCCCAGCTACTTTCCCTTCATGCAGCACTGCCCCTCGAGCACCCTACGCCAAGAGATGTATCTGGCAAAGATGTAAGGGGGGTAGAACGAAGCGTACATAATGATACCTCCGATCAATACCCCTTAAATCGCTGATTGTCGGGACGTTCGTGGAGACGATAGGCAAGTGTTCCTGCAAAACGAAGCGTTACATTTGGGT
>NZ_CALPBU010000011.1:0-33796 GCF_943169685.1 Porphyromonas bobii | reverse complement strand
AATACAGAGATATTTAGGTGGTTATAACGTTGGGGTTCCACCTCTTCCCATTCCGAACAGAGAAGTTAAGCCCAATCGTGCCGATGGTACTGCGTTTCGTGGGAGAGTAGGTAGCCGCCATTTTAAGAGATAGGGTGATGGAGTGCAAGCTTCGTCACCCTATCGTCGTTTATACGTCTACCCATTTGATTCTTTATTTGCGTATGACAAAGAAGATACTTCTTTTCTCCATGCTCCTTACGCTCGGCTTTGTTACGAGCTGTAAGGAGGATATGCCCCAACCCACTCCCGAGCCTACGCCTCCGGTATCGTCCGCAGAGCCCATGCCCTCGGTGCCTAAGCCTTCGGACTATCACATCGCTACGCGTATGGTCGTAGAGCCTATCCAGGAGAAGACGAGAGAGATGCTGAGTAAGCTGAAGATCGAAGACTTCGCTTGGCGTGGTAATAAGGATGCCATCAAGCTGGAAGACCTACTTCCCTTCGTGACCTTCAAGGCCTCCGACCTCGATGGAGAGCCCTATACGCTTACCTCGGAAGATCTGAAGCTGCTGGAGCTGGTGGATATGAAGTATGAAGAGCATGGCTCTTATAATGATTACATCGCCTGCAAGGTCCGATACAATCACATCTCGGGGACGTCTGTCCTGCGTATCCCCGTCTCTCGCCGTGACTACTTCATGCAGAAGTTCGAGGTGAATAAGGACTTTGCTCCGCAGTACTACCTCGGTGGGATTGCTCATCTCTTCCCAGCAAGTGCAGGGGAGATCCTGAAGGGGTATGATCGTAAGAAGTATGCTGTCGTCCTGACGGATGCGCGTGCAGACCACTCGAATAATTACCTTTCGTTCCGTGGTTTGGTACATCTCGTAGGTACGGGCATGGAGGACCCTGTCGTGGTACTTGACTTTGAGGCCAAGGGTTTCAAGCCCCTCTCAGCACTCCAGAGGCAGCTTACTTTCGTTACCTCAGGAGAGCTCAATGAGCGCATGAGAGATCGACTGAAGAAGATTCAGAAGAGTAAGACGATCACGGATGCTGTCGTCCTGCAGCTGGTACAGGATAATGCTAACTACTGGATCAAGCTCGCCAGTCCAGGTATCCAGAATACCTACGGCGGTGAATTGCATTGGGATGGTGATCACTTGAGAGGTGTGCTCTCTGGCGGGCATGATACCCGTGATATCTACCTCGAGGATGCACGCTTTGCTATCAACTCGGCTCGCTATGATAAGGCTGCTGGTACCGTGACGCTTGGAGTCGAGCTCATAGCGGCCAATGGAATCGCTGTCAGTGGTGTGATGACGACGCTGGTTGTTCGCTCTGTGAACCTCTAAGCTTTCGGTCTCAGACCGCTAAATCATAGGCTCGCCCCGACAAGTGCTGCTTGTCGGGGTGAGCCCATTTAATAGGGTAGTGGGAGCATGCTTCACCTTGCGCCTCTGTGAGCTAATATGAGGGAGAGGTGTGGTGGAATATCGGGCCGTTGTGGGCTTGCTTGTTATTCACAAAACTATTCTCTACCTTTGGTACATGATCTCGGGGCTCTATGCTTCCGATCGATAGCAAACGCAATATGAACAAACAAACCTCCCACGACAACTCTCTGGGCTCCTGGAGCTCTCGGTAATCCCACCTACGCCCCTCATTGGGTTGGCCTCCCACGGCGCAATTTAGAGCTCGAGCAGTCCTCCTACTTCCCCGACACACCCGACAGACGCTCACTCGGCCACATACCCCTTCCCCCGCTTCGGCGGACACCACCACGCACACGCAAAGGCTCCTCCCGATCCTCGCTAAGGGTCGTATACACGCATCATCAAGCCTTTGTCCCCACCATACCGTCTCATACGCTCCCAGAGTCCCCTCCCGAGGTGTCTCAGGGATGCAGTCCTACCATTACGCACATTCCCAGAGGGCACCTCGTGTACCCTCTCGACACCACATTAACGCAACTACAATTATGAGACTCCATATCAAGTATCTCTTGGGCTGCTTGGCGCTTCTCTTCCTTCTCCCCGCCTGTAAGGGGGAAAGTGACGTCGAAGAAGCTACCCTTGATCTCTCGGCCCAGAGTGTGACCTTCACCAAGGATGGCGGCGAGCAGACGCTTACCGTCTCGACCAACAAGGACAGCTGGTCAGCCTTCACCACCGAACGCTCTTGGCTCACCGTAGAGCAGCAGGGGAATACCCTCAAGGTCAAGGCTACAGCCAATGACCGCGGCATGGATCGTGCTGCTTCCGTAGTAGTCAACGCTGGCGGCATGCAGCGCGTCGTAGATGTCAAGCAGAGCGCTGCTGACGTCATCCTCGATGCTGACGCTACTTCGCTCGTCTTCCCTGCCGCAGGGGAAACGAAGAAGCTCGCTATCTCCAGCAACGGTGGCAACGTCACGGCTGAGCTCGCTTCGGCTGTCGACTGGCTGACGATCGACAAGGTCACTCCTACGGCTATCGTCCTCACCGCTAAGGAAAGCACGGAGAAGGTCAAGCGTAGCGTCAAGGTCAACCTCACCGTAGGTACCGTCATCAAGGAAATCGAAGTCACTCAAGAAGGGATCATGTACTACGTACTTCCCTACCTGAAGTTCCCCGCTACTCTCGCTGAAGTGATCCGCTACGAAAAGACTCGTGGCAACGAACTGATCAAGCTCCCTGACGGACTCTTCAACACGACGCTCTACCGCTTCGCTACGCAGAGTAAGATCATGCCCTTCATGCAGTATGAATTCAGTAGCGAAACGGCTGCCGGATTTTCTTCTGCCTCTACGCTCTGCTATGATGTGACTCTGGTCAAGGACAACGCCGACTATGATGCCTTCCTCAAGGAAAATGGCTTCGAAACGAAGGAAGTTGGTAAGGATGGCAAGTCCGTCACTTATACCAATGAGAAGCTGTCCATGCAGGTCCAGGTAGCCTTCCAGACAGGTGGTGCTATCATCACGGCTAAGTATGCTCCTAAGCAGGATAAGGACTATGCTACCTTTAAGACGCTGCCTATGACGCATCAGACCGAGATGATGAGCAATCCCGAACTCAAGATCATCAAGGACAAGAAGAAGGACGACATCCGTAAGCAGGAAGAAGCTTGGGGTTCTAAGCGCGATGAATCTATCACGCAGGACAACTACGACCGCTTCATCACGGGTACTACGGCCTTCGAAGAAGAAATCTATCGCGGTTACTTCTACATCCGTCCTTCTAAGGAAGATAAGATCGAAGAAAATGACCCCTACATCGACTATATGCACGGTGCACAGGCTGTCTACTCTAACATTGAGCTGGCATTCTGGAAGGATGCTATCGGTCGCTATGCTCTGACGAAGGAAGTGCTTGCACTCTTCAAGGAAGCTGGTTGCCCCTACCTCCGTCCTATAGGCAACAAGGGTTACCATGCCTTCTACAACAAGGATAAGATGCAGGCTTACGTCATGCGTGTTGCTTTCGATAAGGGCAAACCCATCATCGAAATGCAGTCCTTCTACGAAAAGATCGAGGCTGGTGGCGCTAGCTCTATCGCTACGCTCTCCAACTACGGACGTAGCATCCGCGCTCAGAAGGCTCACGACGAAGGTATCCGTCGTCTCGAACGCCGCATCTTAGCTTCACCTCTCTTCCGCTAAGGCTGCGGTCACTCCCCTCTAAGAGGATAGGGTGCCCAGGATATGCTCCGGGCACCCTGCCTCCTTGGGGCGTATGACTCCGTCACCAGACGCACACATCACACACTCCCCTCAGGTGAGATCGGCCCTACCTTACCGCCTCGCCTTGGGTTCACCATCCCCACACACAAAGACACATTATGAAATCGTATCTCAAGTACCTCATCGGCTGCTTGGGCCTGCTCCTCCTATTGCCAGCCTGTAAGAACGAAAGCGACGTCGAGGAAGCTACTATCGATGTCTCCACGCAGCTCATGACCTTCACTAAAGATGGTGGCGAACAGACCCTCACCGTCAAGACGAACAAGGACACGTGGACTGCCTTCACCACCCAGGAATCTTGGCTCACCCTCACACAGGAGGGCAATGCGCTCAAGGTCAAGGCCAGCGCCAATGATCGTGGTGTCGATCGCTCCGCTTCGATCATCGTCAATGCTGGTGGAGCACAGCGCCGTGTCGCTGTCACTCAGAGTGCAGCTGACGGCCTTATCGAGATGACGGATACCTTCGTGCTCTTCCCCAAGGCTGGTGCCACGAAGAAAGTCACCTTCTCGAGCAATGGCGGTGCCGTCAAGGCCGAGCTGGCTACCCCAGCAGACTGGCTCACCATCGATCGCATCGCTGATGGCAGCATCGTCCTCACTGCGAAGGAAAGTGCTGAGAAGTATCGTCGCCGTGTGAAGGTCCTCCTGACCGTCGGTACGACCCTCACCGAAATCGAAGCTATCCAGGAAGGCTCTGTACAGTACGTCCTGCCTATCCTGAAGTTCCCCGCTTCGCTGGCTACCGTGATGAGCGAAGAAATGGCTCGTGGTAACGCCCTTATCCAGCTCCCTGACGGCCTCTTCAATACGACCTCTTACCGCGTGGCTACGCGCAGTGAAGCGATGCCCTTCATCCAGTATGAGTTCACTGACCCCAGTGCTCCAGGCTTCAAGTCTGCTATGTCTATCTGTGCCGACAGCACGCTCGTCAAGGACAATCCTGAGTTCATGGCCTTTGTCAAGGAACAGGGCTTCGATGCTCCTACGATCTCTAAGGACGGTAAGACCACGACCTACACCAGCGAAAGCCTCCAGCTCCAGATCGAGGTGACGATCCAGCCTAAGGGTGCTGTCATCACCACGACCTATCGCCCCACGCAGCGCAAGTCCTACAAGACCTTCGACGTCATGCCTCTGGCCGAGCAGCTCAAGCTCCTCAGCAGCCGTGAGCTGGACATCATGAAGGCTAAGCGTGCTGAGATCCGCAAGCAGGAAGCTGAATGGGGCTCTGAATGGGCTGAACCACACGATCGTAAGTACTACGACCGCTTCATGGTGACGAAGGCCTTCGACGGCGAGTTCGCTCGTGGGTACTTCTATATCGTCGCTGACAAGTACAAGAAGATCCCCGAAGATGATCCATACGTGGATGCTGTCAAGGGGATCCAGGCCATCTACCACAATACCGAGCTGGCCTTCTGGCGTGACTATGCTGGCGACTTCCACCTCTCCAATGAAGTCATCAAGCTCCTTGAAGACAACGGCTATACCTTCCTGCAGAACCTCGAAGGCTATAGTAAGGCTTACTACAACAAGGAGAAGAAGCTCGCCTTCATCTTCACTGTACCTAAGCAGACCTACCAAGGCCGCTATATCCTCGAGATCCAAGCCACCTACGCTGACCGTGGTAACAAGTCCGCTACCCTCTCAGTGGCTACCCTCTCCGACTATCCCAGCTACCTGCGCGCCCTGCGTGCTCAGCAGGCTGAGGATCGTGCCTTCGCTGCTCAGCTGAAGGCTATCTTCGGGCACTAATCTTCCCGTGTACCGCACCACACGGATAGGGCGTTCGGGCTTCGGCCCGGGCGCCCTATTTCTGTTTCCTCACGAGCGGGGTAGTGCGAACCTATATTGGTCGGCGGGCTGACCTATATGAGACTGTTGCAGGAGAGTCCTGCTCTCTATTTATTGTGCTAAGGCATCGTGCTCTCAGCTACCCGATATACCTCTCCGAAGTGATACACAAGCCTCTCGCCTTATCGCGAGTATTCCTCTTATTCTGTGGAGGGAAAAGTGTCCTTCTCGTGAAGGAAAAAGCGCCTTCCCGTAGAGGCTTTTCCTCATCTATGCACGTAGTCTTAAAGACTAGGCACGCACATCCAAATATCCACGTACGTAGATATTAGAGCCACGTACGTAGTCCAAACTTATCTGCCACTCGTCCACAACTTTTATCCCTACGCGGAGCAACAACCTAATATAGGTCACTTCACAAAGCTATATAGGTCACGATGACGACCTATATAGGTCCGTGAACTGACCAATATAGGTCAGCCCGCCGAGCAATATAGGTTGGATTTGGGCTCCTCTATAGGATGCTTCTCGTGATGTGCTAATTCGCTCGGAATGTATGGGGTGTGATGTCGGGGCGGAGGTGGCGTCTGTGATGAGAATTTCCCCCTTGAGACGGTGCGGTGTATGACAGTAAAGTGTAAGGCTAACTTTATGCTCGTTAGTATTGGATTTCCCGAAACAAATCTCTAACTTTGATCCACGGTTGAGGCACAAAGCCTCTGCAAATACAGAACACTCATGATCGAATCATCAACCTCAGATATGCCCTTGGGCTACTGAGGCTCACGAAGAATCCCTTCAACTACGTCGGCTTGGGGCGGCCTCCCTCCGCGTAGATAGAGCCTTGGAAGCCCTGTTTTCCTTCCACACAAGACGCTCACCTCTCGGCCACACACACGATACACCTCGCACCCACCACACGCCTACGACGCACGGAGCTACCACCACAGTACCCTCTTCATAGCTCGTCCGCTGCTCGTCCTCCCTATCGCCTTCTTATGTCTCTGCCCGTAGAGCGCTTCGCTCCGTGGGATCTGTAGGCATTCTACACCAGACAAACTCCAGCTGCGCTACCTCGTAGATCGCACGCTTATATCCGTCTCTACCCATTTCTTCCACCCGCAGGCGACACACTTAGCACACACGCTCGTCACCGAAGCGGAGAGGCCAATGTCCTCCTACTCTGTACCCACCATGAGGTCCATATCTACCTACTTATTAGCGCTTCTGGCGCTCGTCTTCCTCCTACCTACCGGCTGTAAGCCTGATAGCGACGTCGAGGAAGCCACCCTTGAGCTGTCTCCCTCCACCCTCCGCTTCACTAAGGATGGCGGTGAGCAGGTCGTCACGATCACTACCAACCGCGAGAACTGGAGCGCCTTCTCCCCACAAGAAGACGCTTGGGTCAAGCTCAAAGAAGAGGGGAGTACCCTCCGTGTGAGCGTCCCTGCCAACCCTCGCAGCGAAGAGCGCACAACGTCGGTCATCGTCAATGCCGGAGGCCTGCAGCGTCGCATCGCTATCCGTCAGTCAGCCGGTGAGGCAAGCCTCACGCTGGAGCAAACGGTGACCTTCGGCCTCGAAGGAGGCTCTCATCTCATTACCTTCGCTGAGGCTTCGGCGGATGCTAAGGCTGAGCTCGCCGTCCCCACGGACTGGCTGAGTATCTCAGCTGCCAGTGCCAAGGGCTTCACCCTCATCGCACAGGCCAACGCTACGAAGCTACGCCGTGCTGCTAAGGTGAACGTCATCCGTGGCAATAGCATTCAGGAGATCGAGGTCGTGCAGGAAGGTCTTCCCTCGACGCTCCTACCCCTCTTGGAGTTCCCCGCTGACCTCTATCAGGTCATCCGCTACGAGCAGGGCAGAGGTCATATCCTCCTCGAGTCTGTCAATGGTGGCGAAGATGAGCCCTCGGTCTACCGCTTCCTCACGAAGGATAAGACCGTGCCCTTCATCCAGTACACGTTCAACGTCCCCCTCAGCCCCGGCTTCATGTCGGCTGAGACCCTCTTCTTCGGCTTCAACCCCAAGGAGGATGTCCCCGCCCTCGAAGCCTATCTCAAGGACCACGGCTTCACGCTCAGCAAGAGCACCGATCAGATGGCCGTCTACACGAGCACGACGATCCCCGTGAGCCTGCAGACGTACTACTTCTCCGATGGCGTGAAGCTGGAGTTCACCTACCAGCCCCAGCAGCCCCAGGCTTACAAGACCTTCACCACGCTGCCTATGACTCGCATGACTGCCTACATGGGCAATCGTGAGCTAAATAAGGCGGGTAAGAAGCGCGCTGAGATCCGCAAGGATGAAGAAGCGCTGGGTAGCGAATACTTCGATGTCGGCGATCCCTCAGCTGATGTCTATCAGGTGAAGAAGTCCTTCGATGGGGAGGATGTACGTGCCTATCTCTTCGTCGTGGCTAACCCTGACAAGGGGATCGCAGAGGATGATCCCTTCATCGATGTCTGCGTCGGGGTCAATGCTTTCTTCCCCATCACCATGGGTTACTGGCAAGATAAAATCACCGGAAAGCACTATCTGACCAATGAAGTGCGTTCATTCTTTGCAGGGGTAGGCTATCCCTACCTCGGGAAGCTGAAGAATGGCGACTACGCCTTCTATAATAAGGAGCGGCTCCAGGTGTATGTCTTGCGCGCAGTAGATGATGGGGCGACCCAGGTACTGCAAGTCCAGTCGATCTATGCTAAGGTCAAGAGTGCCAATGCCTCCCTCGCTTCCCAGCTCGACTATCGAGCCTCGGTCAAGCAGCGTCGTGAGGATCTGCGCCGACTGAGCGAACTCGTCGCGCCACGTGCGCTACGTCGGGCTTCCCATTAGTATTATCGTAGCCAGATAGAGGCTTTAGGCCTTGGCTCCTTATCTAATTTATATCCCGTTTAGATCAGCTTATGAAGCGTACATCTCATCTGCTCCTGGCCCTCTGTGTGGGGGCTCTCTCCCTCAGCTCGTGTAGCCGTAGCGGCAATGGCTCGGGGGACGAACCTAATCCCAGACCCCGTCCTACGGTACCGATAGACAACGGGCGCTACACCCTCCCCTTGCTCATCTATCCCTCTACGCTCGATGCCATCAAGGCCTACGAAGCGAAGCAGGGTAGCGTGCTTGAGTCGGTAGAAGAGTTCCCTGCTGGGAAGTACTACAATTACAAGCCCAAGAGTGAGGACGTCTTGAGTATAACCTACATGTATGGCAATGCGTCTGTCTCTGGCTTTGAGACCGTATTTGTAGCCTACAAGGATCCCAAGCTGGTGATTAACAATAAGGAGTTTGATGAGGTCGTCGCTCGCCATGGCTTCTTCCATAAGGGTAGCTATTCTGAAGGTAGAGGCCTGTATTGGACCTACTATGAGAACAAGTACTACCCCGAGCTGCGACTTCTCGTGCGTGAGAAGAATGGTAAGGGGCTGCTTGAGTTCAGATATGAGCCTACGCAGTATCCCAATGAGCACTATCCGACCTTCTCGAAGGTGCCCATGCAGAATCTGCTCCACTACCTCGAGAATCCCTTGAAGGGCTTTGCTGGCAAGACGATAGATGAGGTCAGCGCCTTTGAGGAAAAGCTGGGGAGTGAAGAGCATATCTCCCATGGGAGTCGCACCTACGAGGTGAAGACCTCCTTTGATGGAGAGTACAAGCGTACCTATTTCTTCTACGACCATGGTGATGAAAAGTATGGTCTGAAGGGTAAGTACAGGAGCATCTATAAGATCAGATGTAGGTACAAGAATCTTGGTCTGGGGATCCGCTACGACGCACGAGGTACGAGCTATGTCGCCACCGATGAACTTACACGTCTGATGGAGAAGGCTGGCTTCACTTTCCTTGGTACTCCTCAGCGACTCTTCCGGAATTATGGTACGCGCCTGACTTACGGCTTCGATTTCTGGGGGGGCGACCCTGACAGATCTCGTGAGGGGGTCGAGCTCGTCGCGGAAGTCTACTACGACAAGGACTAAGTATCCCACTCAACCTCTATAGATAAACTCCCGCTGGAGGCGGGGAGATCTCGCCCCGCCTCCAGCTTTTCCTCTCCATATCAAATCAGACTGCTTATAACGAACAGCTACTTTTCTTCCTTTCACACCTTCCACACACCACACGCAATTTTACCACCATGAGACGCTTCCACTTTGCCCTTCTTGGGATCTTGAGCGTATTCCTACTCAGCCTCCTTTGCCCCTCCTGTCGCCCTCAGAGCGATGTGGAGGAAGCTACCCTCGAACTCTCTGCCACCGCTCTGACGCTCCCACGTGAGGGCACGGCGCAGACCCTCACCATCACGACGAACCAGTCCAGCTGGTCAGCCTTCTCCCCGCAGGAGGCTACGTGGATCACCCTACGACAGGAGGGCAATACCCTCTATGTCGGAGCGCAAGCGAATGCCTCTGGGCAGGAGCGCACGGGGGCTGTCCTCGTCCAAGCTGGCGGCCTGCAGCGTCGTGTCACCGTGCATCAGACGGCGGCCGACGTCCTCCTGGAGGCTCCTGAGTCGGTCGTGCTCCAGGCTGAGGGCGGGTCAAGCGAGGTGAGCTTCGAGTGCAATAGCGATGCTCTCACCATCGAGCTGGCCGAGGGTGCCTCTTGGCTTCGTGTCGATAAGCGCACGGCTAAGACGTTCACTCTCGTCGCAGAGGCCAATGCCGACAAGCACAACCGCACGGCTAAGATCACCCTCACCGCAGGGACGGCCGTCCGTGAGCTGGAGGTCACCCAGCTGGGACTCACTCCCTACATCTTCCCCATGCTGACCTTCCCCTCACGCCTCTATGATATCGTCCGCTACGAGCATGAGCGAGGCAATACGCTTCTCTACTCCCGTGAGGAGACGAAGGAGCAGTACCCCAGCTTCCGCTTCCTGACGAAGAGCAAGGTCGTGCCACTCATCGAGTATCAGTTCAGCGCGACGAATAGCCCCGGCTTCTCTATCGCTACCCTCATCTATACGGATAAGGATCTCGTGAAGGGGAACAAGGACTTCGACGAAGCCGTAGCTGCCTATGGCTTTGTCAAGCAGAGCTCTTCGCCCGACTTGGTCTACACGCTGTATGAGAATACGAAGCTCCCTCTGCAGCTCCTCGTGACGATCTTCACGGGCGGGGCGAAGGTGCAGTTCGTCTACAACCCCACGCAGACAAAGCCTTTCCCCACCTTCAGCGAGATGCCTCTGAAGCGCCAGATCGAGTTCCTCGGGAGCCGTGAGCTGGATATCAAGGGTAAGAAGCAGGAGGATGTACGTGCCTTCGAGCAGACCGAGGGGAGCGAACGCATTGAGAATACCCCCGACTTCTACGACCTCTTCAAGCCCAAGCACTCCTTCCAAGATGAGGTCATCCGCGGCTACTTCTACATCATCACCCCGACGCAGATGGACGACCCCTATCTGGGTGTCGTGAATAGCGTCTTGGGCTACTTCCCCCAGCTTGAGCGTGCTCTGTGGTACGATGAGATCGACGGGCACTATCACCTCACCGATGAGGTGATGAAGCTCTTCACCTCCGCCGGCTACGAGTATATGGGCCAGACGCAGAATGCCAGCTATGCCTTCGCTAATCGTGCGAAGAACTTAGCCTACACCATACGTATCTTCTTCTATCAGGAGCAGCGCGTCCTCGACGTCCAGGCTTACTACACCGAGATCGATGATGGGTCGAATTCCGTCCAGGAGTTCATGAACCACCGCACCTCACAGAAGAAGCGTGCCGCCTTCCTCCGTCGTCTGGATGCCCTCTCTCAGCGTGCCATACGTTGAGTGCTCCAAGTTTATATCCACTAACTAACAACAAACAAGATGAGAAAGACAATCAGCCGTATCTTGGGTCTTTCCGCCCTCCTCGCCCTGCTCCCCGCCTGTAGCCCACAGAGCGACGTAGAGGAGGCTACCCTGGATCTCTCCACCGAGACACTGACCTTCACTAAGGAGGCTTCAGAGCAGACCCTCACCGTCTCGACGAACAAGGAAAGTTGGTCCGCCCTCTCCCCACAGGAAGCCACCTGGCTAAGCCTCACACAGGAGGGTAATACTCTGAAGGTCCGTGCTGAGGCCAATGACCTGGGCAACGACCGCGTCGGCTCGGTCATCGTCAATGCTGGTGGCCTGCAGAAGCGCGTCACCGTCCGTCAGGCCTCTGGCGACGTCATCCTCGCCACCGACCTTGAGCGCCTTGTCTTCCCCATCGAAGGGGGTACGAAGAAGGTTGTCTTCGAGAGCAACACCACTGCTAAGGTGGAGATCGGAGCCGAAGCCTCTTGGCTCAAGCTCGCCGAAGTGACGAAGTCAAGCTTCACCCTCGCCGCTGAGCGCAACGAAAGTGATGCGCCCCGCTCGGTGAAGGTCGTCATCACAGCTGGTGCCCAGCTCAAGGAGATCGAGGTCACTCAGGATGGTGCCAACCAGTACGTCCTGCCCCTGCAGCAGTTCCCCGCAGGGCTCAAGGATGTCATCCGCTTCGAGCGTGGCCGTCTGAGCGAGCTGACGCGTAGCTTCACCCGTGGTAGTGCCGTCGTCTTCCGCTATGCTACGCAGAGCGAGCTCTTCCCTCTGATCGAGTATGAGTTCGAGCACGAGCGTAGCAAGGGCTTCCAGGCCACGATCCAGCTCTGTCTCGATGACAAGACGGTGAAGGACAATCCTACCTTCGTCGCCTACCTGCAGGGTCGTGGCTATCAGAAGTCCGACGCTCTGAGCAATGCAGGTCAGGACGTCTATGTACACAGCTCCCTTCCCTACAACCTCAATGTAGCCTTCGACTCCTCGGGTGAAGCACTCCTCGAGACGGTCTATATGCCCCGTCAGCCTAAGGCTTACAAGACCTTCGACCACCTGCCTATGAAGCAGCTGCTGGCTCTGAACTGTGACCGCGGTCGTGGTATCCACGGCTACAAGCGAGATGATGTCGCTAAGAAGGAAGTCGAATGGAAGGGCGAACTCGATGTGAAGGACCCCCGCGCTAATCGCGAAGACTACCAGCGCTTCATCGCTAAGGGTTCGCTCGAAGGTGAGTCTCACCGTGGCTACTTCTACCTCCAGCCCAGCGAAGATATCCCTGCTGATGACCCCTTTGTAGGCGAAGTCTTCACGACGCAGGCCATCTTCGCCGACGTCACGCTCGGCTTTTGGACCGACCCTCTCGGCAAGTCTTATGTGACGAGGGAGATGGAGCAGCTCCTCAAGGATAATGGCTACAACTACCTCCGTACGCTCAATGGTGGCTTCGTCGCCTACTACAATGCTGCAGAGAAGGCTGCTTACATCCTGCACCCTGCTCAGCTGGATGGTAAGCCCGTCCTTGAGATCCAGACCTTCCTCGTTGAGCTGCCTGGTGGTGCTGGCTCTGCTCCCCGCCTGAAGGCTGCTAAGAAGGAAAACCTCTTCGAGCGCCGTGCTCGTATCGTAGAGACCATCAGCCGTCATCTGCAGAAGACGCGTCTCCTCCAGTCCCGCCGCTGATCCACATTCACTCGTGCTGGCGGGCACCTCCCGCCAGCACGCTCCAAATTACCTACTTCTAATATGAAGCATCTACTGAACCTACTTGGTGCCCTCGCGCTCCTCATGCTCCTCCCCTCCTGTCAAGGGCAGAGCGATGTGGAGGAGGCTACCCTGGATCTCTCCGCAGAGAGCTTGACTTTTGCGAAAGAAGCCGGCGAACAGACCGTGACTATCTCGACGAATCGTGATACTTGGATGTCCTTCTCCCCGCAAGAGGCCTCTTGGATTACCCTTCGTCAGGAAGGTAATACCCTCCATGTGAAGGCCGAGGCTAACGAGATGGGCCGTGAGCGTACAGGTGCTGTCATCGTCAATGCTGGTGGTACCCAGCGTCGTATCTCCGTTCGCCAGAGTGCTGCTGATATTCTGCTTCAGCCCGAGACCATGCAGATCTCCTTCTTCCGTGAAGGGGGGCGTAAGACGGTGAGCCTTAAGACGAATGCAGCTGATCTACGTGTCGATCTGGCCCCTGGCACAGACTGGCTGACGGTCGAGTCACAGAGTCGTGACGGCTTCACCCTCGTGGCAAAGCCTACGACGGAGAAGCTTCGCCGCACGACCAAGGTGACTATCGCCAGCGGCAATAGCGTCCAAGAGCTCGCTGTAGAGCAGGAGGGCTCACTGCCCTATGTCTTGCCCCTGCTTACCTTCCCAGCACGTCTTGGCGAGGTGATGCAGTATGAGCAGGGTCGAGGGCATATCATGGTGCGCGTCCCCGATGGGTTCTCGAGCAATGCCTCCTATCGGTTCATGACCCGTAGTAAGCTCATCCCTTATATTGAGTACCAGTACAGCCAGGACAACGATGAGGTCTACTATGCTACTCGTACGCAGTGTACCGATATCTCGCTGGTCAAGGACAATCCCGACTTCGAAGCCTTCCTCCTCGAGTATGGCTTCACTCGCGATCATGAAGAGAAGGCAGGCAAGGTGATTGTCTATACGAAGAAGGACTTCCCAGCACTCCTCTCCGTCGTCTTCGGGACAGATGATGCTTCCATCCGCACGGTCTATCTGGCTATCCAGGATAAGGCTTATCCCACCTTCACTAAGCTCCCGATGCATCGTCAAGATGCCTTCCTCGGCAGTCGTCCTTTAGGCAAGCTTGGAGCCTCGCAGGATGAGGTGCGTGCTCAGGAGAAGACTTGGAAGAGCAGCTTGGATACGAAGATCAGTGAGCCTGGATACGATCGCTTCATCCCTGAGTCTACTACGGGAGATCGTGAGACCGAGCTGCTTCGTGGCTACTTCTACACGACAGCTGATGCAGAGATCCCCGAGGGTGACCCCTATATCAATCATGTCCAAGGGCTGCAGGCCGCGTATGCTGATCTGAGTCTGGCCTTCTGGCGTGACCCCGTCGGTAAGCTCCATCTGACGCGTGAAGTCATGGAATTTATGGCTGCTGCGGGCTTCCCCTTCTATGGTACGTTCCCTGGCGGGAATGAAGCCTTCTTCAACAAGAAGACAGGTAAGGCCTATATCTTCACACCTGTGAAGGAGGGCGGGAAGTCGATCCTTGAGATCCAGTGCTACTATGACAAGCCTTCGGCTGATGCTTCGGCTATCCGTAGCTCGCTGGAGCGCCATCTCTCTCGTCGCAAGAAGTAGCCCTATGCCATCCGATCAATCTTCATTATAATCTCCATACACACCACAAGAGTCACACAGCACACACAGCACTACCACCACTAAGGACACCACAGCAAGATGCATCGCCCGATCGTGCATCTCACGGTGGGTGACTCACCTCCAGCCCACCGCCTCCCATGACCCGCATCTCGCAGCCGTGGGAGGGGTTAGCCCCCCTCCCATAGGCTGATGGAGATGAAGACAAGTAAGCCCTTCATCTCCATCTTCCCTCTGGCTCGCATACCCGCCTCACTAACCTCGGGATGCCCGCCCAACGATCTTCCCTCCTGCGCCCCTCGTGGTGAAGTCCCTTCCAGCGACAGGCGCCTTAGTCTAAACACACATATAAGACTACGACAATGAAACGATCTATACTGACCCTGTCACTTCTCTCGGCACTGGCCGTTACCTCCTGTCAGCGGGATTTCGATGAAGTGACACCTCAGAGAGAGCCTCAGGCCTCTGAGACCGGTAGCCCCACTACACCCGCTCGTGCCTTCCTGTCTACCCAAGGGGCAGAGGCTGGGGTCCTCTATTTCCGCATCCAGCGCTCAGCCAAGAGCAGCCTTCGTGCCTTCGATGCTAATGGCGCTTCGATGAGTTCTTTGCCCTCGCAGATGGCTCAGTCCCTGCGTAGCATCGGCACCGAATCCCTCGAGCCCCTCTTCCCCATTGACCCACGCTTCGAGGAACGTATGCGCCGTGAAGGTCTGGACCTTTGGTACGTCGTCCGCTTCAATAAGCAGCAGGACCTCCAGGGGGCTATGCAGACCCTTGCCTCTACGCCCGAGATCGAATACACTGAGCCCGTCTACGAGATCGCTCGTCCTACGGGCAAGGCTGTAGCTGTCGATGCTCCTCATAGAAGCGATGCTCCCGCAGCTCCCTTCGATGACCCTATGCTCGGCGACCAATGGCACTACAACAATACCGGCCGCTTCCCTCGCAGCGTCGCTGGTGCTGACATCGGCCTCTTCAAGGCTTGGGAAAAGGAAACAGGTAAGCCTAACGTCATCGTCGCTATCACCGACGGTGGTATTGATATCACCCATCCAGACCTCAAGGACAACCTCTTCGTCAATCAGAAGGAGCTCAATGGTCAGGAAGGTGTCGACGATGATGGCAACGGCTTCATCGACGATATCAACGGCTTCAACTTCATCCACAACAATGGTAAGATCTATCCCGACGATGAGTCCCACGGTACGCACGTCGCAGGTACGGTCGCAGCTCGCAACAACAATGGTATCGGTGTCGCTGGTATCGCTGGGGGTGATGGTACCGAAGGCTCTGGGGCTCGCCTGATGAGCTGTCAGATCTTCGGGGGCGAACGTGAAGGCGGTAACAGCGCCAACGCTATCGTCTACAGTGCCAATAACGGTGCTGTCATCAGCCAGAACTCTTGGGGCTATATCTACAAGGCCAACATCACCGCTATCCCTCAGAGCCAGAAGGCTGCTATCGACTACTTCATCAAGTACGCTGGCTGCGACAAGGATGGTAATCAGCTACCCAACTCGCCTATGAAGGGTGGGGTAGTCATCTTCGCTGCGGGTAATGACGGGCTGGACTACCGCTCCTTCCCAGGGGCTTATCCTCCTGTCGTGGCCGTCGGTTCGATGGCTCCTGACTGGAAGTCTGCCTACTACTCCAACCGTGGGGACTGGGTCGATATCACCGCTCCTGGTGGTGACGCTCACTATCCTCAGGGTGAAGTCCTCAGTACGCTCTCTAAGAAGATTACGGGTAAGGACTACGGCTATATGCAGGGTACCTCGATGGCTTGTCCTCACGTATCTGGTATCGCCGCCCTTATCGTCTCGCACTTCGGCCGCCAGGGCTTCACGAACGTCGAGTGTCAGCAGCGCCTGCTCGGTGCTCTGAAGGCTCAGAATATCGATGCGCTCACGGGCTACCCAGGTCGTATGGGTCGTGGCTATATCGATGCTTCGGCTGTCTTCGCTGAAAATAAGGGCAAGGCTCCTGCTAAGGTCTCTCAGATCAATGTCGACGAAGTCTCCTTCGTCACGGCCAACATCTCTTGGGCTGCTGTCAGCGACGAAGACGATGATGCGCCTGTCGAATACAACGTCTACCTCTCCGAAAAGGAGATCACCGATGCTAATGCAAAGGATGTCCACTATGCCAAGATCAATGCTACGGGCTATGCTGCTGGCACGAAGATGTTCCTCCCGCTGAGTGCTCTGACGGAGAATACCACCTATCATATCGCTATCGAAGCTATCGACCGCTGGGGCCTCAAGTCGGGCCTGACGATGGGTCAGTTCAAGACGAAGAAGAATAATCCTCCTGTGCTGACGCTCTCTACCGACAAGAAGATCCGCGTCTCTGCTCTCACGAAGGAAACCTTCTCTGTCACGTTCTCTGATCCCGACCAGCAGAAGGTCAGCATCAATGTCGCTGGTGAGACCCGTGGGGTGAGCTATCAGGTCAGCGGTGACAAGGTCATCTTCTCGCTGCGTGCTGTAGCTCCCGTCGGCAATCACGAGATCAAGGTCACCGCTACCGACGTCCTCGGGGCAAAGACCGAGCTGACGATCCCCTTCGAAGTCTACACCTATAAGGCTCCTGCCTTCATCGCCTCCCTCGGCAACCACGTCGTCGGGATGGGCCAGTCCACGATGGTAGAGGTAGCACCTTCGCTCGAGAAGAGTGACGGCGTGACTATTACCTACAAGGCCAGCGTCGCTGACGGCTCTATCGCTTCGGCCGCTATCGCCGAAGATGGTAAGCTCACGATCCGTGGTCTGAAGACGGGTACGACTCAGGTCCAGGTAGAGGCCTCCGATGGTATCAGCACGCCCGTGCAGACGTCTATCCCTGTACGTGTCGTCAAGGATGCCTCTGAGCCCGTCTACTCAGTCTATCCTATCCCCGCTACGACGGAGCTGAACATCGTGCTGAATCCCGCTATCCAGCGCGCCAACATCCAGATCTACTCCCTCTCCGGTGTCAAGGCTCTTGACCGTGACTACACCGTCGCTGGGATCGGTAAGGTAAAGCTCCTCGTCAAGAACCTCGCCCCAGGCGCCTACACGCTCCGTGTGCAGTCCGCTCAGGGTAGCTACACTAAGGCTTTTGTCAAGAAATAACGCATCCTACCTATGAATACCAAAGCATCTATCCTGCTGCTCGCAGCTGGCCTCTGCGCTACCTCCACGCTGCAGGCCCAGAAGATCAAGGGGACACGTGCCCTGCCTATCCTCGAGTATGCTCAGAGCGCGCAGACAGCAGCCCTCGGGGGAAACCACTATGGTGAGAGCGATGTATCTCATCTCTACACCAACCCCACCTCGCTCCTCTACGGCGAGACGGTCCTCTCTCTCGGTGGCGGTCTTCGTACCCTCGGCAAGGTCGAGGGCTTCGACGGCACGAATAACCTCTACAATGCTTCGCTCGGCATCTGCGTCGGACGTCATGCCTTCTTCGGCGGCTTCCGCTATCTCGGTGGTATGAAGTACACGCCGATCGACCAGAATGAGAACGCTAAGAAGAAGACGCGCCAGCTCTTCGACTACACCGTCGACCTCGGCTACGCTATCCGTATGGGCGTCTTCTCTGCCTACGCTAAGGGGAGCTACGTCTACACCGACCAAGGGGCTGCTGCCTCAACGATGGTCTTCGGTGGGGGCGTCTTCCTCCGCAGTAGCGAAGAGCCATCCGCTACGGGGATGAATTTCATCCTCGGTGCGAAGGTCGATAACCTTGGTGCGAAGTACAAGCAGAGCGCCAAGAGTAGCTCGACCTATGCCCCCGCCTATGCGGGCGCCGGTGGTGAGATCAGCTACGGCATCAGCGGTGAGCATCGTCTGGCCCTCGGCGCAGGCGTAGACTACTTCTTCGCTCCTTCGAATGCCGCATCAAGTGCTATCCACTTCGGTGGGGAATACCTCTACCACCAGCTCGTAGCACTGCGTGCCGGCTATCAGTATGATACCAATGGTGCGAAGGGCGTGAGTGCAGGGCTCGGCCTGCGCTTCAAGCCCTTAGCCCTCGATGCCACGTATATGGCACCGACCTACTCTGGAGGGAAATCCTCTCTCTGGGTTACAGTTGGCCTAAGTTTATAGGCAAGCTGCGGTTTGTTTGTTAGTGAGTAGGCGCAGGGATCTCTCGTAGGTCCCTGCGTCTACCTATTTTATGTCCTCGGCGAAGGGGTATCGCGAGCTGCGACATCGTGCACGTAGCTTCTCTCAACACCAATGGTGGGAGGAGGCACGCTCTTTCTCTGGATTTATCTTGACTCTCAACAGCTATTCTTCCCGAGGACTATGGGTTTATCCTTCGCACCAATAGGGATAGCCTTATATCCACGCACGTAGATTTATCATCCACGTGCGTGGCTTATATGATCTCCGTGCGTAGCTCTAAAGACTACGTACCAAGATATAGGCATATCAGTATTGTTTCATGCTTCCTCCACTGCAGAGGATAAAGATTCGTCGTGGAGCTGGTAGGTGATTTTAGTAGAGGAATGCTCTATAGCCTCGAGCTGTTTGCTACAAAAGGAAACGCTCCCCTACCTCCGAGTGAGGTAGGGGAGCGCTTCGCTTTGCTGTAAGGGGGCGACTTAGTGGCGCGTGTAGATGATACCTGAGGCCACTTCCTTTGCCTTCTCTTCTCCAGCGAGAGCGGTGATGATCTCGAGGGCGAAGTCGAAGGTATAGCCCGCGGACTTAGCCGTGATGATGTGCCCGCTCTTGACGACGGGAGCTTCGGAGACTTTAGCACCCTTCAGGTTCTTCTCAAAGCCTGGGTAGGCGATAGCTTCCTTCCCCTCGAGGAGGTCAGCACCACCGAAGACGGAGGGTGCGGCGCAGATAGCGCAGAGGAGCTTGCCTTCTTGGTGAGCTTCGCGGATGAGCTGATGCAGACGCTGTGAAGCGTCGAGGTTCGTCACACCAGGGAGCCCGCCAGGGAGGACGAGTGCAAGGACGTCATCATTGTAGACCTCGCTGATAGAAAGGTCGGCCTGGATGGCGATACCATGTGCCCCCGTGACGTTGGGCTCCAGACCGACGGCCACGATGTGCGTGGGCAGGCCTGCACGGCGCAGGAGGTCGATCGTCCCGATGGCCTCGATTTCTTCAAAGCCTTCCGCAAGGAAGACGTACACGTTCTTAGACATATGAATAACTTGGTATAAAGGTTAGCCGGTCTTAGGCGCGGATCTTGAAGTGGTAGGTGATACTACCTTCTTGTTCGTCAGAGCCAGGCACGGCATTGAAGCGCGTCTTACGTGCCGCCTCAAGGGCAGCGGCACGGACGGAGGGATCAGCGATGTTGGTCCCTGGCGCGATGGTAGCACGGATCACCGAGCCATTGCCATCGACGACGATGCGCACACGCACGTTGCCCTCGACAGCACGCTGTACGTGTGGGGCGACGAGAGCGCCGCCATTGCTGATGATCTTACGTCCAGAGAGTGCATAGCTGGAGGGGCTTCCGTTGGGATCCCCCTGATTGCCCGAGCCCGAGGCAGCCGTACCTTGGCTACCAGCTTGCCCAGCCTGCTTACCGAAGGCACCCGCTACGGAGTTGCCTATCTGCTGGCTTTGGGCACGACGGGAGGCTGCGAGAGCTTCTGCAGCTCGCTGTGCAGCCTCTGCCTTGGCCTTAGCTTGGCGCTCGGCCTCAGCGCGTCGGGTAGCCTCTACCTGCAGGCTCTGCTCATGCTGCTGAGTCTGTAGGGGCTGGTCTACCTCACGAGTGCGTGGGGTGGGGCGCTGCGCCTTGGGCTGTGGCGCAGGTGGCGTGGGAGGAGTAGGGGGAGCGACCTTGGGAGGGGCTGCTACCTTAGGAGCGGGCTCAGTGACGTCGGGTGTACCTCCAGGCTCGATGGCCCCTGCAGCAGAGGCCACGTTGCCCACATTGACCGCGATGAGTACCTCCGTTGGCTTGGGGGCAGGGCGGTCATTGCTGAGCTTGAGGACCCAGAGTAGGAGGAGGAAGAGGACGTGGCAAGCCACAGTCACCAGGGCGGCGACGGCTCCACGGCGTGGGGCGGCGGGATCGGTCTGTGGCATGAGGCTTATTGGACTGGCTCGCTCTCGGCACGCGTCGCCAGGACTACCTTGAGGGAAGCCTGAGCAGCGGCGTTGATGACGGCGACGACCTCCTTGTAGGGCACGGTCTCATCAGCCTGTACGGAGACGAAGGCCTCGGGGTGCTCTGCGGCGAAGATACCCAGCTGCTCCTTGAGCTGGTCACGGGTAAGTTCGGTGGGGGTGCCGCGGTCGATCGAGAGATAATAATGCAGGTCGGGGGTCAGCGTGACGCGTGCGGAGGGCGTCTCGGGAGCCGACTGAGGGGCGGAGGTAGGGAGGGTGACCTTGATCGTATTGGGTACGATGATCGTGCTGGTCACCAGGAAGAAGATCAGCAGGAGGAAGATGACGTCCGTCATCGAGGCCATGCTGAAGGTGTCTGCGACTTTGGTCTTACGCTTGAGTGCCATGCGTTCGTGGGTAAGGTGAGATGGGCTACAGCTCAGGGCTTAGTGCACCTCGTTGAGCATGTCCATGAACTCCATCGTCTTAGTCTCCATCTTACCACCGACCTTGTCAAGCTCTGCGACGAGGTAGTTGTAAGCGAAGAGCGCCACGATACCGACGACAAGACCACCGACAGTGGTCACAAGCGCTTCGTAGATACCGCCCGAGAGGAGTGCTACGTCGACGCCGCCTGAGCCAGCGTTAGCCATGTCGAAGAAGGCACGTACCATACCGGTGACCGTACCGAGGAAGCCGATCATAGGAGCACCGGCAGCGATGGTAGCGAGGATAGGAAGCCCCTTCTCCAGACGGCCGATCTCGATGTTACCTGCATTCTCGACGATCACGAGGACGTCAGACATAGGGCGACCGATACGGGTAAGACCCTTGCGGATCATACGTGCATAGGGGGTGTTGGTGTCCTCACAGAGCTTGATGGCAGAGGGCGTCTTGCCTTCGAGGACATAGTCCTTGATGCGCTCTACGAAGTACTTGTCTTCGCGACCTGCAGCACGGAGCTGGAGGTACTTCGATACGAAGATGTAGAGAGCCAGGAGCGAGAGTACGAGCAGGACGATCATGATCCAGCCACCCTTGGTAGCCAGGTCGAGGATAGAGAGAGAGGCCTGAGGAGCCGTGTCAGCGAGAGTCTGAGCCAGAGAGGCTGTTGCGGTTGTATCCACGTGAATTATAGTCGATATAAATGTGAAAGGATGGTTGCTTATGGGACGGTGCTACTTACCTGCGAGACAAGCGCGGTAGCGATGGATGGTCTCCTCGAGGCCGAGGTAGAGGGCATCGGAGATGAGTGCATGTCCGATGGAGACCTCGGAGAGGAAGGGGATGGATTCGGAGAAGAAGCGGAGATTCTCCAGACTGAGGTCGTGCCCTGCATTGAGCGCCAGCCCGAGGGAGCGAGCGTGCTCAGCAGCCTGGACGAAGGGAGCTATAGCCTTGGCGCGATCTGCAGGATAGTCCGAGGCGTAGGGCTCGGTATAGAGCTCGACACGATCGGTGCCAAGGGCAGCAGCTGCATCAAGGTTCTTGAGATCCGTGCCGACAAAGATCGAGGTGCGGATGCCCCAAGCGTGGAGCTGGCCGAGGATCTCTGTGAGGAAGTCGCGATGGCGAGCTACATCCCAGCCCGCATTACTCGTCAGAGCATCGGGGGCATCGGGCACTAAGGTCACCTGATGGGGGCGTACCTCTTCGACGAGATCCATGAAGGAGGGGATGGGGTTCCCCTCGATGTTGAACTCCGTCGTGACCACTCGCTTGAGGTCACGCACATCCTGATAGCGGATATGGCGCTCGTCAGGGCGTGGGTGGACGGTGATACCCTGTGCTCCGAAGCGCTCGCAGTCCAGCGCGACCTTGATGAGGTCGGGGACATTGCCGCCACGGGCATTGCGCAGGGTAGCTATCTTATTTACATTGACGCTTAGTTGAGTCATACGTCGAACTTTTATACATTTGTAGACAGGGCGAAGAGCCCCGAAATACAAAGTTAAGTTTATTTGACCTACCTACAATAACTTAACGCTTCTTCAGCCACCCCTATGTATAAGATAGCGCTCATCGCCTCCTCACACCTTGCGGCTCATGCCGCCCATCTTGCCGAGCTCCTTCACCTTCTTGATAGGCCTGATGTGAGCTTGTGGTGTGACCGTAGCTTCCACCGCACGCTGACCTCTGACTTCGATCTGCACCCCACGATAGCAGGTTATATACCAGCAGACTACAGTCCGCTGGATATGGACTTCGTCATCAGTCTGGGGGGAGATGGTACGCTGCTGCGTGCTGCCCGTAGGGTCTTTGCCGAAGGTACTCCCGTCTTGGGACTGAATATGGGGCGTCTGGGCTTCCTCACGGATCGCAGTGTCCAGGAGGCGCTCCCCCTCTTGTCTCGGCTCTTTGATGGCAGCTATACGACGGAGCGTCGTATGCTTCTCTCGGTGGAGGTCGATGGTGCGCACTATGGCGAGGCGCTCAATGATGTGGCGCTCCTCAAGCGTGAGACGGGCTCGATGATCACGCTGCACGCGCGACTTGCTGATACGGAGCTTGCCAGCTACGAGTGTGACGGGCTTGTGATCTCCACACCTTCGGGCTCTACGGCCTATTCGCTCAGTGCTTATGGCCCGCTGATGATGCCGCAGGTTCGGGCGATGCTTATCACACCTATTGCGCCTCACTCGCTGACGATGCGCCCCTTGGTCATCCCCGAGGACGAGACGATCGAGCTCACGGTCTCGGCGCGCAACAATACCTTCCTCATCGTGCTGGATGGGCAGACGAAGATCCTGCCTTGTGGTGCGAAGATCACCATCCGTAAGTCGGTCAATAGCCTTTGCCTCCTGCATCTCGACTCTCACTCCTTCACCGACACGCTCCGTAAGAAGCTCCTCTGGGCAGCCCCCGTACGTGAGTAAGCCCCTCACAGTAGCAAGAGGCTCTCGCCCTTATAGATAGAAATAAAGACTCCGCCCCAGACCCTGTCGTAGAGACTGGTCTGGGGCGGAGCTTTTCTTTTCGAAGGGGATTCGCTCCACGAGGGAGCGAGGTCTTCACTTAGCGACGGATACCGAGTTCCTTGATGATAGCACGGTAACGCTCGATGTCGATCTTCTGAAGGTAGTCGAGCATGCGACGACGCTTACCGATGATCATCTTGAGTGCGCGCTGAGTGCTGTAGTCCTTCTTGTTCTGCTGCAGGTGACCCGTCAGGTGGGCGATGCGGAAGGTGAAGAGGGCAATCTGGCTTTCAGGGCTACCCGTGTCCGTAGCGGACTTACCATACTTTTCGAAGAGCTCGGCCTTCTTAGCTGAATCTAAATACATACTTGTACTTGAGGAAATAGTGAAACAAAATACCGCCGTCGTCAGCTCGTCTTCTTCGTCCTGTGGGCTTGCCATAGGGTGCGGAAGCAGTCAGACGACGTACGGATCGTGGTGCAAAGGTACAATAAACTCTCCGAATGAACCACTTGAGACCATTGCGCAAGGCCATCTCTTCACAGCTCGTACTTCTCTCCTTCGCACTTCTCAGCCTAAAGACTCCAATTTTCGGGGGAAGAAGGTACGAGTAATGAAGAGGTGGTATTGCGCAATGTTCTCATATATAGGCGTATGGGTTCGCGGGTAGAGCTATATAGGATGGCGAAGAAAGCTATATAGCTTTGTGAAGTGACCTATATTAGAGTTGTTGCTCCGCGCAGGGATAAAAGTTGTGGACGAGTGGTAGATAAGTTTGGACTACGTGCGTGGCTCTAATATCTACGTACGTGGATATTTGGATTTACGTGCCTGGTCTTTAAGACTACGTGCATAGACAGAGGAAAACCACTACGGGAAGGCGCTTTTTCCTTCACGAGAAGGATACTTTTCCCTCCGCTGGATAAGAGGAATACTCGCGATAAGGCGAAAGGCTTGTGTATCCCTTCGGAGAGGCATATTGGGGAGATGGGTGTGCACTACTCTATGCCGCGCCGTAAATGAGCCATTTGCTATCCCGAAGTGTTGTATAGCAAACAACTTATAAACTCATTAGAAGATGACAACACGATCCATCCCCCATCTGATCATCGGCTTCGGGAAGGCTGGCAAGACCTTGGCAGCTGATCTGGCGAAGCACGGTGAGTCCGTGATCCTCGTAGAGCAAAGCCCTGCGATGTATGGCGGTACTTGTATCAACATTGGCTGTATCCCCTCCAAGCTCCTGCTGGTCGAGGGCGAGAAGAGCGCTCGTCTTACGGATAAGTCTGCTGCCTTCCAGGCTGCGATGCAGCGCCGTGAGCAGCTGACCTCCGCCCTCAGAGCAGCCAACTATAATAAGCTGGCTACGATCCCTGGCGTAGAGATCCTGACGGGTACGGCGCGCTTCCTCTCTCCGAATGTAGTCGAAGTCTTGACGGAAGATGGAGCTTGCCAGATCGAGGCAGAGCGCATCTATATCAATACCGGAGCGCGCCCAGCGACCTTGGCTCTTGAGGGAGCTGACGACAAGCGTATCTATGATAGCACGGGGCTCCTGCAGCTCGACTCGCTCCCCGCACGGCTGGTCATCATAGGCGGAGGCTATATCTCGCTGGAGTTCGCCTGTATGTATGCTGCCTTCGGGACTGAGGTGACGATCCTTGAGCAGGGGGATACTTTCCTCGCTCGTGAAGATCGCGATGTCGCCGAGGCAATGCTGGCGATGCTCGCCGACCGCGGTGTCAAGGTCGTCCTCCAAGCTGAGACGAAGCGCTTCATCTCGGCCGAAGAGGCCGTCACCGTAGTGACCTCGCAGGGTGAGTATGCGGCAGAGGCTGTCCTGGTGGCTATTGGCCGTCGCCCCAACGTAGAGGCGCTGCATCTTGAGGCCGCTGGAGTCCAGCTGACTTCTCGTGGCTTCATCCAGACGGATGAATATCTACGTGCTGCACCAAATATTTGGGCGATGGGCGATGTGGCGGGGAGTCCGCAGTTCACCTATGTCTCGTTGGATGATTACCGCATCGTTCGTGATCAGATCTTAGGCGAAGGGAAGCGTACGACGAAGGACCGCCTGCTACTGCCTACCAGCGTCTTCACTACACCTGCGCTCTCACAGGTCGGGATGACCGAGACGATGGCAGCCGCCTCGGGTCGCCCCTATGAAGTCAAGCGACTGCAGACCGTGGCTATCCCTAAGGCGAAGGTCCTTGGCGAGACGCACGGCTTGCTGAAGGCTATCGTCGATACCGAGACGGGCCTCATCCTCGGTGCTACGCTCTTCTGTCCCGAGGCACATGAGCTGATCAACCTGCTGAAGCTGGCGATGGATCATCAGATCCCAGCGGAAGCTCTGCGCACACAGATATTCACGCATCCCACGATCGCAGAGGCGCTGAACGATCTCTTCGCTCCTAACTAAAGAGCTTCGCTCTCTTTACCGCATACAAAAGGCTTCGCCCCAGATCCATCTCGTAGAGACGGATCTGGGGCGAAGCCTTTCTTGTGTCAGTGTGGCGACTGATACCCGTTAGTTCGGGTCATTCGTTGTCAGGTGACGAGGCGTATTCCCTGCACCCTGATAGGTGGTAGAGAAGAGGCGCAGTGCCTGGTAGGTGAGGTTCCAAGCCTTCTGCGTGAAGTCGTAGATGGCACCGCCTGGTGCAGGCTGTCCCTTCACACCATGACCATAGGTAAAGATGTCCCCGTTGACACCGCCATAGGCGAAGCCACGGCGGTAGAAGAGGTCGTCTGTGGTGTTGAACTTCTCGACGAGCTTAGCATTGTCGCCCACGACACCACTAATCTCCTTGGTGAGCAGGTCGGTAATGTAGTTCTCCTTCTCCGTGGTCATACCCCAGTGGAAGTTGATGCGGTCGACGTCAAAGGTGCTACGACGCGCACGATCATTGAGTACACTTCCATCCGCTACCTTGATATCCTTGTACAGACCAGCTGAGGCCAGCGTACGGGTGATGTAACCCTGCTGGAAGCTGGGATACTTCGTGCCGTCCCAGAGCTCTGTATCGACAGCTGCACGGAGGAGCTCGTTGCTTCCGTCGTACTTGCCCGTGGGGATAGGCGTGTCGTAGAGGTTCCCGACGAAGTACTTCCCGAGATAGACGGACTCGATATCGATGTACTTGATGTAGCGATTGTTCTGAGTGTCTGATCCGATGGGGCCCTTGTTGGGGCGTGCCGTGAAGCGCATGAGGCACTGGTAGGGGCTACGCTTAGAGTTGCCGAAGGAGTTGGGTTCGCGGTAGGCCAAGCGGTAGGCGTAGGAGAGGCCTTCACCCTGGTCCGTATTGCACCAGTCGATAGCATCAGTCGTGACGAAGTTGCGGTAGCCGAAGGTCGTAGGCTCTGCATTGGTCTTTGCGTAGGGGAGCTCGACTTCACGCACACGATAGCGACCTACCTGATTCTTGGGGTCATGGGCGAAGCGATCGTTATTCGTGTTGTCAAGGAACTCCATCGGAGAGTAGAGGCTCAGTAGCTCCATCCAGGGCTGTGTGAGGACCTTCACGAAGCCCTTATCGGTACTGCGCCCATTTTGGAGACCGTACTGCGTGATTCGCTTATTCGATACGAGGGGGATGTCCAGGTTCTTCGAGTTGTCAGCGACCCACTCCGTGTCGGGATTAGCTCCGAGGTATTCCTTGAGCAGGTAGCCTAGAGTCTGCTTGGGCTGCGTGTAGAACTCAGCATTGATCGTGTAAGCCTTGCCGAGCTTAAGCGCCTTGTCAGTACCCATGACAGGAGCGATGGTGTAGTTGGGAGCTGTGATTTCTGCGCCAGTAGTGGACTTTACCCCATTGGCGTAGATGTGCGTCTGGGCATAGCCTATAGCAGGACGATAGGTGTTCCCGACGGACTGAGTATAGTCAGTCGCCGTCTCGATCCCCTTGACGGGCATAGCCCATGTCACGATGACGTCTTCGGAGAGTGCACCGCCCTTTTTACAGAGGCGGTCGCCGTCGTAGGTAAAGGTCTTCTCGTAGAAGGGGGTGTAGTCGCGGCTACACATAGCGTTGGAGATCCACTTATTCCCCGTGTTGACGAAGTAGTCTTGGACGCTGAAGCCCGATGGCGTCATGCCGTCAGAGCGGCGGAGGGAGGCCTGGGAGAGGTCGATCTCACCGTCAAACTGCAGGGCATTTGAGCGGAGGGTGAATCCGCTGTACTGTATGTCCTGCTCACTGTTATTACGGATCGTGGTCGTCAGTAGGACACCCTGAGGCTTGAGTGCGATGACACCACTGGGGCGGAAGACGCGCTGCGAATTTTCCGTACGGTTGTAGGTCAAGGTGATCCAGCCAGAAGCGTAGGGGACAGGAAGGTCTACTTCGTTAGCGATGCCACCAGGTCCGACGGCCTGACGCGTCTTCGTGACGTCAGTCGTAGCTGCCTTGGAGATGCCTACTACCTTCAGATGCTTGGTTTGGGGATCGAAGCTATCCCCCCCAGCGACGATGAGTACGGAGAGCTTAGCCTGATTATTCTTGATATCCTCCTCGCTGATGCCTAAGGGGAGATTGATGTCGAACGAGGCGATCAGCTCATAGGCTTGCTTTCTCGTGTTGTAGCTCCATGTAGCCTTCTCGTAGGTGAACTGTGCTTGCTTGCCCGTAGCTTCCACCTTGTAGATCATCAAGAGATCACGGGTGGGGTGGTTGGCGATGGTGAGCGTCTTGTTGTACTTAGCGATCTTGCTCTTGTTGCCAGAGGCCTGACCCTCGTCTCCGAGGATATCCTTGGAGGAGTCTTGGATGTTGTAGGTCACCTCAGAGTTGCGGGGATCCCAGTCCAGGGAGCGACCTGAGGTCTGTGGATCTTCCAGCGTCTTGGCATCATAGGTGAGGAGCGTACTCTCAAGAGCAACTGAGATGGGCACTTCTACGTGTGGTTCCTCCTGATTGGGATCAATAGGAGCATCACCATTCTTACTGCAGGAGCTTGCTACGATAGACAGGGCAGCAAGAAGGAGTCCTGAGCGAAAAATACGATTCATTGTAGGGGTAAGATATTTAAAACAATATGCTTGGATCTGACTTAGAGAGCTTCTCCTTCTTCGAAATCTTCAAAGTCGGCGTCTCCTGAGAACTGGATGAGGAGGCTCACTGTGGCCTCGATCTCAAAGAACTCAGCTTTAGGGGCGAGGTAATCTGATAAGTGGTTCATCGTGAAAAAATAAGATTGGGGTATATGGAAGACGATTATGCGTCTCCCGCTCTATATTCTTAAGTGGGATATGTGAGAGGACTGGGCGCTCTACTACCCGTCATCCAGAGAGATGTTCCTCCAAGGAGACGCAGGGATGTAGTCGATGAGCTACCGAAAAAAAGTGAAGGGGAAGCATGGTGTACAGATAGCTGCTTGACCATGCGAGAGACTTGAATCAGGGAGGGAGGGGGACTTGCTATACCTTCGGTCGCTTACAATGGCTCGGAGACATAGAAGGGAAGTGTCGCCAAGCTCAAGCTGGGGGGAGGTCACCGCTATGAGCGGTCACGCAAGTGGAAGGTATGTGGTGTGAGTGATATCTGCTTCGCTCTAACAAGTAGGGCTTTTGTCCATACGCAATGTGATCAATACTATCCTATCTTGAGGTGCAGACCTAAGTGGCCTGCTCTCGCTATATCAACGTATGGCTATGTGTGGGTGGTATATATATTCCGATTATTTTTTACGATCTCACTGCTTCCCCCCTTTGTATGTAAAGAAAGTGCCTTGTCTTAGAGAGGTAAACTCCCTCAAGACAAGGCACTTTTTATTGTGAGTACGGATTATGCGCGGGTAAAAATCATTAAGGAGTCTTCAGCAGGCGCTGGATCTCGCTGAGCTTATTCAGGGCTTCCAGCGGCGTGAGGCTGTTGATGTCCACCATCAGCAGGCGCTCGCGGATGTCGGAGAGTACGGGGTCGTCAAGCTGGAAGAAGCTCATTTGCACGCCACCCGTGATATTGCTGTTGGGCTCTGTGACGCTGGGTGTAGCGGCTCGGCTGACGTTGACCTCGGTGCTGAGGCCCGTGACTTCGTGGATGTGAGCGGACTCGAGCTGGCCGAGGATGTCAGTGGCACGGTCGGTGATGCTACGTGGCATACCGCCGAGGCGCGCAACCTGGATACCGAAGCTATGTTCGCTCCCCCCGCGGACGAGCTTGCGAAGGAAGAGCATACGCCCGTCGATCTCGCGGGCGGAGACGTTGTAGTTCTTCACGCGCTCGAGACGACCCTCGAGGTCATTGAGCTCGTGGTAGTGCGTAGCGAAGAGGGTCTTGGGGCGCCCGTGGGGATTGTCGTGCAGGTACTCGATGATGGCCCAAGCTATGGAGATCCCATCGTAGGTGCTGGTGCCACGGCCCAGCTCGTCGAAGAGGACGAGGGAGCGAGGCGTGAGGGCGTTGAGGATGCTGGAGGCTTCCTGCATCTCGACCATGAAGGTCGATTCGCCACGGGAGATATTGTCCGAGGCTCCGACACGGGTGAAGATGCCATCGGTGAGCCCGAGGTGGGCAGCTTCGGCAGGGACGAAGGAGCCGATCTGCGCTAAGAGCACGATGAGGGCGGTCTGACGAAGGAGGGCGGACTTACCGCTCATGTTCGGCCCGGTGATGACCATAATCTGCGTCTCTTCGTTGTCGAGGTGTACGTCATTCGGTACGTAGCTCTGCCCGAAGGGGAGCTGCTTCTCGATGACGGGGTGGCGCCCAGCACGGATATCGATGACGAAGCCATCATCGACGACGGGGCAGGCGTAGCGCTCCGTGACGGCCACTTCGGCGAGCGAACTGAGGCAGTCCAGCTCAGCGATGACGCGGGCATCCTGCTGCAGTGGGCGGACGAAGCGCGAGAGGCGTACAAGAAGCTCGCTATAGAGACGCCCTTCGAGGCTGGCGATACGCTCTTCGGCGCCGAGGATCTTCTCCTCGTACTCCTTGAGCTCGGGGAAGATGTAGCGCTCGGCGTTGGCGAGCGTCTGCTTGCGTGTCCAGTCTTCGGGTACCTTATCATTGTGGGTGGAGCGCACCTCGATGTAGTAGCCGAAGACATTATTATAGGAGACCTTGAGTGAGGGGATACCCGTGCGCTCACTCTCGCGGCGCTGGAGCTCCAGGAGGTATTCCTTGCCGTGGGAGGAGAGGCAACGGAGTTCGTCCAGCTCGCTATTCACTCCTGGGGCGATGGTGATGCCACGACCGAGAGCGGCGGGTGGCTCTTCGGTCAGCGTGTGCTCGATGTCGGAGATGAGCTCGCCCATAGGCTGCAGGCGACTGGCTATCTTCTGCAGCTCAGCTGAGTCGCTGGAGGCGAGGAGTGAGCCGATCTGCTCGACTTGGCCGAGGGAGGTGGCCAGCTGGCGTACCTCACGAGGGGAGATACGCCCGACGACGGCCTTCGATGCCATACGCTCGAGGTCCCCGATACCGATGAGGAGCTCGCTGGTCGTGCGACGCAGGTCAGCCGTACGTACGAGATCCGTCACGACCGACTGGCGGCGGTGAATCTCGGTGAGGTCGATGAGGGGGAAGGAAAGCCAGTGGCGGAGCAGGCGTCCACCCATAGCCGTCTGGGTGTGGTCGATGATGTCGAGGAGGCTCTTGCCCTCCTCGCGGTTCATCGGAGAGAGGATCTCCAGACTGCGGAAGGTGAAGCTATCGAGACGCATGTAGCTCAGGCGGTCGATGCTTCGAAGTGTGGTGATGTGCCCGATCTCGTGGTGGCTCGTCAGCTCGAGATAATTGAGGATAGCCCCAGCAGCTGCGATAGAGGCGGGGCGCTGCTCGAGGCCTAAGCCCTTGAGACTCTGCACACCGAAGTGGGCGGTGAGCTTGCGACGGTTGTTCTCCACAGCAAAGCTCCAGTCCTCGACCTCGAAGATGAAGCCTCGATAGCCGATGACCTTGTCGAAGAGGCTACGGCTCGTGCGCTCAACGAGTACCTCCTTGGGCTGGTAGGAGCTGAGGAGCTTCTCGAGGTGCTCGGGGGTGCCTTCGGAGACGATGAATTCGCCCGTCGAGATATCCAGCAGGGAGACGCTCCCCATGGCACCATCGCTGGAGAGCCATACGGCAGCCAGATAGTTGTTCTCCTTGCTTCTGAGGACGTTGTCGCCGAGTACGACTCCTGGGGTGACGAGCTCCGTGATGCCACGCTTGACGAGCTTCTTCGTCAGCTTGGGATCCTCGAGCTGGTCGCAGATAGCCACACGACGCCCCGCGCGAACGAGCTTCGGTAGGTAGGTGTCGAGGGCATGGTGGGGGAAGCCCGCCAGCTCTACGTGCATCGCAGAGCCGTTAGCTCGCTTGGTGAGCGTGATGCCGAGGATCTCGGCGGCGGCTATGGCGTCATCGCTGAAGGTCTCGTAGAAGTCACCGACACGGAAGAGCAGGATAGCATCGGGGTGCTTAGCCTTGAACTCCATGTACTGCTTCATCATCGGGGTCTCTGCGATCTTCTTTGCCATAGTGCGCTTGTGGGGCTTTACTCTGAGGGGGATAGGGGAGAGGAGGGGGGGTTACTGGGCATCTTGGGGCAGGACGTCACGGAGGAGGTCAGCGAAGAACTCCCCACGGGTCAGGCGCCCATTGTCGACGACGACGCACTCGACCTCGCCGCGTGCAGCGAGGCTCCCGTCGAGGTGCAGGATATCCTGATAGAAGACGAGCTTGGGCGCACGCATAGCACAGCGGAGTGCCGAGCGGTAGTGGTCGCCACTGCGCAGGCTCTTCTTATAGGAGATAGATACTTTGGTGACGAAGGCATCCAGGCCATCTTCGTGCATCTTGCCGAAGTTCACGCCCAGGCTCTCGAGGAACTCATGTCGCGTATGCTCCATGTAGTGCTGGTAGTTGGCGTTGTTGACGACGCCCTGTAGGTCGCACTCGTAGTCGCGCACCTTCATCTCGAGGGTGAATAGATATTCCAATGGAGTAGTCTTGATTAGTTTGTCTTCCCCGTAGGCTGGGGCGGTATGGGGTGCCGAAGGTCTGTGGCGGGGCCCTTCCTTACCCTATAATATTGTACGAATGAATGCGGTGCCACACGGGTGCAAAGGTACGGCAAAAGTGTGAGTGCCTGCCTATCGAGCCACAAGCGTAGAGCTCTTTAGCAGGAAGCTACGCGTCCCCTCTGATCGCCAATAGCGAAGCGAGCACTGTGCAGGCAATAGACCGCACAGTGCTTGCTTCGCTTAGCTGGACTTCGCCAGAGCGAATTGGGAGCGCGTTAGATCGGCATATAGAAGAGACCATTGCGCAAGGCCATCTCTTCACAGCTTGCACTTTCCTCCTTCGAACTTCTCAGCCTAAAGCCTCCGATTTGCGAAGGAAGAAGGTACGAGTAATGAAGAAGTGGTCTTGCGCAATGATTCCATATATAGCTATATGGGTGCATGGTAGAGCTATATAGGATGGCGAAGAAAGCTATATAGCTTTGTGAAGTGACCTCTAAGAGTTGTTGCTCTGCGTAGGGATAAAAGTTGCAGACGAGTGGTAGATAAGTTGGGGCTACGTACGTGGTCTTAAAATCTACGTACGTGGATATTTGGATTTACGTGCCTGGTCTTTAAGACTACGTACATAGATAAATGAAACCCACTACGTGAAGGTGCTTTTTTCTTCACGAGAACGATGCTTTTTCCTCCGCTGGATAAGATGAATACTCGCGATAAGGCGAAGGGCTTGTGTATCGCTTCGGAGAGGTATATCGGGAAGCTTGGCGTGCGATGCCTTAGCTGAATAAATGAGACCATTGCACGGCATTTCAAAGGTGTACAGGATTTTAACCATTTCGTATGCCGTTGACATTTAGTATCTTCATAACCAAAACAATCGTATAGCTATGCCTACCAAACAAACCGAATCCGCTCCGAGCTTCCTGCAAGTTTATACGCAGGTGCGCCGCGACCGTATGAAGCACTCGTTCCTCCGACAGATCAGCGCTTGCGTTGACTGGCGAGGTATTCGCACACTACTCAACAAGAAGTATACAAAGACCCAGAACGCCACAGGAAATCCAGCCTATGATGCCTTGATGATGTTCAAGATCCTACTACTTCAGACCTGGTACGGCCTGAGTGATTACGAAGTCGAAGAACGGATCAACGACTCCCTCCTCTTCAGCGAATTCCCCCTCTTGGATATGGGCCTTCCAG
>NZ_CALPBU010000010.1:0-38240 GCF_943169685.1 Porphyromonas bobii | reverse complement strand
CGTTCGGATGGTTGCCGAACGCCCTTGGTATATTCCCCGAAAATGTGACGCTTCGTTTCTTCTCAGCGGTGTGTGGGGGTGTACGCTTCGTTTGCGATGTGCCGCACGCTTCGTTTTGCGGATTATAAAAGCCCCGACCATACGTAGGATCCGCGTGACTTGCACTGCCATCATCAGCGTGACGGGGATAGAGATCCAGAGCGCACAGACCAGCGCAAGCATCCCCTCGTGATAGATCTCCTGCAGGGCACGATAACCCGTGGCAAGGACTCGTCCTCGGATGTAGAGGTACAGACGGTAGACACCATAGCCCACGGCAAGGCCTACAAGGATACCCACAAGGCAGTCAGAGAAGAAGTGCGCTCCGATATACATACGGCTGTAGACGACCCAGGCAACTAAGAGCGAGAGTACCGCCGTGAAGCGTCGGTCTCTGAAGGTCAAGCAGAGGAAGGTAGCCACTGCGGTATAGTTCGCCGAGTGTCCCGAGAAGAAGCCATAGAGCTTCCCGTGATAGCCATAGACATAGTGCAGGCTCTCCTGCAGCCAAGGCGTATGCGTGGGACGTAGACGCTCAAAGAAGGGCTTTGCCAGCGTCGAGCTTAGGACATCTCCCAGCGCCACACACAGCCCCACCATCAGCAGAAGGAGGACAGCCTCACTCTTCGGACGGCGATAGAAGAGGAAGATCAGGAGAGCTATCGCAGGGAAGGTCCACGCCCCTACGTTGGAGATGAGGAACATCGCTGCATCCCAGAAGGGCGAATGCGCTCCATTGATAGCGCGCAGTAGGGCGACCTCGCCCGGCAGGAAGGGAGGCGTCATAGGAGTATTTACTTGGGAGCTACAATAGGCTCAATAGCACTCGAGGCGATCCAGCCATCTGTACCATCGCCCAGTGAGAACTGCTGGTATTCGCCTACGGACTTACCGACCAGACGAAGGCGCGTACCCTCATGCAGCTGGGTCTTGACCGTCCCCTTCCCACTGGGGGAGGAGTAGACGTTTACCTCGGGCTGCGTGATGACAGCCTTCTCTCGAGCCGAGCGCTCGGCATACACCCAGTGTAGGATCAGCGCCCCGACAAAGGCCGTCAGGACGAAGCTCCCCAGCGCCGTATAGAAGGCGATACGCTTACCACGGCGTGTGCGCCCCAGAGCAAAGGCTACGCAAGAGCCGATAGCCAGAGCAAAGAGCACAAGGGCAAGCGGGAGGAGTACGGTGAGTGGCAGGGCATAGGCGACCTTAGCCCCCGTAAGTGTGAACCAGCTCTCCGCATCGGGGAGCTTATCTATGGTCTTCTTGATGAGGACAGCACGCGCCTCGGCAATCGCCTTGTCACGAGGGTCCAAGAGCGTAGCACGCTCATAGCTCAGCACCGCATGCCCGAGGTCACCCAGTAGATAGTAGCAGTTACCGAGGTTGGCATAGCGTGTGGAGCTTTCGCCAGAGGTCTTGATCTCCGCCTCGAGAGCGGCAGCTGCCTCACGGTAGCGCCCCGCTGCGAAGAGACTATCGACAGAGATCTCCGCCTTCTCGGTAGCCCCGAGGTGGAGCGTCGAGATCAAGCAAAGTAGGGAAAGAAATATCGTACGCATAGTAAGGGGGCTAAAGCTTGTGACTATCGATAGCGCCAATGACCTCAGCAGCTGTATCATACAGCGCCTGCATATCCCCCTCCTTAGCGGGAGCATAGCGGGCGAACTCAACTTCATCGATGACCTGAGTGAGGCGCGTGATCGTCTCCTCATCCAGCCCACGAGTGCGCAGGATCTCAGAGACCGAGCTACGACTCAGCTCCGAGACAGGCAGACGGAGCTTATCTCCGAGATAGCCCCAGAGTGCACGTAGCACCTCTTCGTAGAAGGCATCACGCTTACCTGCCTTGAGGAGCTTATGAGCCGTGCGCAGGCGCTTAGTAGCCACCGAGCTGGCACGCGAGGCCTTGTAGCCCAAGCTGTCAGCACGCAGACCACGCTGGCGAGCGATGACGAGATAGGCGATGAAGCCGAGGAGTGCGATGAGGGGGAAGAGCAGAAGATAGCTCCAGCTCGTCGCCCAGCGAAGACCCTTAGGAGCGGAGACCCCTTCGGTGTCATGAAGCTGACGCAGGAGCTGCTCCTGCTGGCGGAGACTACCGCGATCATCCGACGCTGTCTCTGGGCCTTGAGCCACATTCAGCGAGAAGGTCTGGGAGCGGAGCGTCTCATAGCGCCCCAGCTTCGGGTCGAAGTATGAGAAGGTCAGTGCAGGGATCGTCACCGAGCCGGTACGACGAGGGATGGCGAAGTATTCGATGATCTTCTTGCCATAGACCTCGGTAGCGGAGACCTTCTCCTCATACGTCTCCTTCGGATCATAGACCTCAAAGTCCTGAGGGAAGGCTATCGCAGGGCTGATGACCTGCTTGAGGTTGCCCGTACCCTCGAGTGTCAGGCGAATCGTCACCGACTCATTCGTCTTAGGGCTCTTCGTGAGGAGCTCGGCACGCATGCGGAAGGAGCCGACGGCACCAGAGAAGTCCTTGGGCTGCCCCTCCGTGGGGAGTGGGCGCACCTGGATGGTCACTGGAGCTGACTCCACCGTGCGGTCAGCAAGTACCGCCGAGCCAAAGAAGGGATCGTCACTGGCCTGAGGCACGGGGACACGGATACCGATCTTAGAAGAGGGGATGGTGAGTGTACCACTTCGCTGAGGGAAGAGCACCTCACTGAGGATATCTACCGTACGATAGTTACGCCCTTGGTAGGTCTCGAGCTGGAGCTGACGACGGCCATCATCGGCTTGCTTCTCGGAGAGGAAGCCATCATATTGGGGGGCTTCGAAGGAGTTGATATCAAACTCCGTCGTCGCATAGAGCTTGTAGCGTATGGGGAAGGCCTGCTTCTCATAGACGACTGTAGCCCCAGGAAGCGCGCGGAAGAAGTAGCTACCCGTAGTAGTAGCCCCACCAGACTGAGAGCGACCTGCTGGAGCATTCTTATCGGGAGGGAGGACGCGCACCGTGGCACCATGGACATTGACACGCTTACCTCCGATGGTAGCCGTAGCAGCCGGGATCGTGATGCTCCCCGTACGCTCTGCCATAAGGGTGTAGGTGAGGCTCACCGAGGAGGTCGAGCTATTGCGTCCATTGACACTCTGGAAGCTACTCATCTGCTGGCGAGCGGGGCCATAGAGGACCTGCAGGCCTGCGACCTTTGGCTCCGTGACACGCTCGAAGTCCTCACTACCTGAGTAAGTATAGCTGAGCTGGAACGATGCTCCCTGGACTACAGTCTGCGGCACCTCGACACGTACCACCTGAGCCCTAAGCCCAAGCGGCAAGATGAGGAGGCAGAGGAATAGGGCAAGGGTGCGCCCTACGAAGGCTACTGACTTCATCGAGATTACCATCTCTTCTTATTCTTATTACTACTATTCTGCTGCTGACGCTGCTCCTGCTCTACACGACGACGCGTCTTATCGTCATCGGTGCGGAAGGAGCGGAGGATCTGCTCAGCCTGCTCCTTCGAGAGCTCTCCGGAGCGCTGCTCATTGGGCTGGCCCTGCTTATCCTTCCCCTGCTGGGGCTTCTGGTCAGGCTTATTCTGATCCTTCTGCTGGTCCTGCTTGGGATCTTGCTTCTGCTTATCCTTGTCCTTATCCTTATTCTGATCTTGGCCCTGCTGGCTCTGCGACTTATTATTCTTGTTCTGCTGCTGCAGGAGCTTCTGCGCCAGGGCAAGGTTGTAGCGCGTATTGTCGTCCTCGGGATTGCGGATCAGGGCTTCCTCATAGGACTGGACGGCACTCTGATAGTCCTTCTTCTGCATCGCCACATTACCGAGGTTGTGCAGGACACCAGCCTGCTGACGTGGCGTGAGACGCGGATCTTGGGCAGCACGCTCCAGATAGTCCTTAGCTTCGTCATAGCGTCCCTGCCCGTAGGCAGCTGCTGATATACCGAAGTTCGCCTTACCTGAGAGACTGTCACGGAGCAAGGCACGGCGGTACTCCTGCGTAGCTCCCGCATAGTCCTTAGCTTGATAGAGCTTATTGGCGCGGCGTATATAGGACTTGAGCCCCTGAGCATAGAGCGAAGAGCCGCCCAGCACAAGGAGAACAAGATAGAGGATGGCAATCTTACTTCTCATGACCGAAGATATTATGACGGATGAGGAACTTATTCTTGCGTCCCATAATGAAGAACTCGACGACGAGCAGCACCAGCGCTGCCCAGAGCCAAGGCTCGAAGGCCTCTGCGGCACCATTGCCCGACCGTGAGGAGATCGAAGCGCGTGGGAGCTCCTCCAGCTGCTTCTCTACCTCCTTGACGACGGTAGACTGTGAGGTTGAGGAGACGAAGATACCCGCACCAGCATCAGCGATCTGCTGACACATCTCGGGATTGAAGCGGGTGACGACCATATTCCCCGAGTCATCGGTGAGGTTACCTTCTGATGTAGGGATAGGCCCCCCCTTGTCGGTACCAATACCTACTACATTGATATGGATACCAGCCTTCGCTGCATCCTTCGCAGCCTCGGTGGCATTGTCCTCGAAGTCCTCACCATCCGTCAGGACGATGATCGCTTTCCCCAGATCCTTGCGGTCGGAGAAGGACTGACGAGCAAGCATGATAGCTTGACCAATAGCCGTCCCTTGGTCCGAGAGCATATCGGGCGAAATATCGGAGAGGAAGTCCTGAGCTGTAGCGATGTCCGTAGTGATCGGGAGCTGCACAAAGGCGCTTCCCGCAAAGACGATCAGCCCCACACGGTCCGAGCGCATATTCTCTAAGAGGCGAGAGATGGAGCGCTTAGCAAAGTCCAGTCGGCTGGGAGCCACGTCCTGACAAAGCATGGAGTTCGAGATATCAAGGCAGATCATCGCTTCGATACCCTTGTCATCTGTCCCCTGGTCGCTACTACCCGCCAGCTGTGGACGAGCCAAGACGACGATCATGAGTGCGCCCGCTATAAGGAGCAAGAGGTCACGTAATACGTACTTCTTCCCCGAAGCCAGAGGTGCAAGAGCCTGCCCCAGCTCCTTGTCGGCAAAGCGCTTGAGCATCTGACGACGTCGCCAATAGGCGAAGAGCGATAGAGCCAAGAGCGGCAGGAGCGCAAAGAGTAGGTAGAGGTATTCGGGTGAATGGAAATGGATATTCATCGTCTTACGGATTGGTGCGTAGGATCGTCGAGCGCAGGAGATACTCTAAGAGAAGGAGGAAGGCTGCGGCGAGGACGAAGATGAAGAACTCCTCGTAGGTCGTATGATAGTTCCGCGTCGAGAGCTTGGTCTTCTCCAGCTGATCGATCTTCTTGTAGATCGCAGCGAGCGACTCATTGTCCGTGGCACGGAAGTAAGCCCCGCCAGAGACATCAGCTATCTGCTGCATCGTGGGCTCATCAAGGTCGACAGGCATATTGCGCACGACCGTACCGAGCGGGGTCTGTATGGGATAGGGTGCCTCACCAGCTCCCGAGCCTACGCCGATCGTATAGATCGATATGCCAAAGGTCTTCGCCAGATCAGCAGCCATCTTCGGAGAGATATTCCCCGTATTGTTGGCACCATCCGTCAGCAGGATGATGACCTTACTCTTGGTCTTGCTGTCCTTGAGGCGACTGATAGCCGTGGCAAGCCCCGAGCCGATAGCCGTCTGGTCAGCGATGATACCCGTCGTCATCTCCCGAAGACGATTGATAAGGGTCGCATGGTCTTGCGTCAGCGGACAAGCCGTGAAGCTCTCACCAGCGAAGACGACGAGGCCGATATTATCATTCGGGCGATTGGCGATGAAGCGCATAGCCACCTCCTTGGCAGCCTCGACGCGGTTGGGCTGGAAGTCCATCGCCAGCATACTCGTCGAGATGTCCATGGTGAGCATAATATCGATCCCCTCGACACGATCCTCACTCCATGATGAGGAGCTCTGAGGGCGCGCCAAGGCCACGATGATCAAGCCCAAGGCAAGGAGACGCAGGGCAAAGAGCACGTGACGCAGGTAGACACGAAGGCCGCCACGTACACCGCTGATGAAGAGAAGCGAAGGCACACGGAGCGAGGCCTGCTGACGCCGACGCCATACGATATAGATGATGAGGAGTGCTGGGAGCAGAAGCAAGAGCCACAGCAGCTGAGGATGAAGGAAGGTCATTCGGCCACCTCCTTTCTCTCGGCTTCTTGCTTAGCCTGCTCTTCAAGCCATGCTAAGTGGAAGGCCTTTGTCTGCTCCTGAATAGAGCGAGTCACCTGCTCAGCCTCGCTACGAAGCGGGAGGCTCTTAGCGAACTTCACAAAGTCCGCCTCTCTGAAGAGGCTCTCGATCGTGCGACGGTAGTCGCTACTCAAAGGATAGGCCTGTAGTTCATCAAGCAGCTCGCTGGACGTCTTCTCCAGCGCATCGAAGTGCAGGACATCTCCGAGGTAAGAGCGCAGTGCCCCGGTAAGCTCGGAGTAGTAGTGCTTGAAGTCTTGCTGATCCTCGAGGCGCAGTCCCTTGAGGGCACCCACTCGGCGCAGGAAGATCTCGAAGGCAGTCGTCGGAGGCTGGTAGACAGGCTCGGGCTCCTTCATATACTCCGCTCTACGCTTATACTCGTAGATGAAGAGAAGAACGAGGGCGATGAAGATCACCACGTAGGTGATCCAGCTCGTCCAGATGATCACAAGGATATCCCACAGCGTGTAGGGTTCGTCCCACGGATCTTGGATGGGCTTGAAGCGATCGGGATGCTCGAGGTCAACCTCGGGTGAGATGACGTTGAGGGCAAGGGGCTTGGAGACAGCACTCCCCGAGGGTGTCTCAACTACGATCGGAGGGATCGTGATGAGCGTCGAGTCAAAGGAAGTGATGATCATTCGCGCCTTGATCTCCTGGATCGTCCCACTGACATTGATCGTATCGAGTGCGCCGAACTCCAAGATGCGGAAGCGCTCCGTCCCCGTCGAGTCTTCGACAAGGTGGAAGCGTGTGGCAGCGAGGTTATCCGTGCGGATGGTCATCTCGATGGCCGCACGCTCCCCGATACGGATCTCGGAGCGGTCAAGGTGGGTCTGGATCGACACACGCTGTGCCGCTGCCTGACCACCAAGCCCGAGGAGAGCCAGTACGAGGATATATAGATACCGTAGTCTCTGCATGGTTGGGTTAGGATCTACGTCCAAATAGTTTGATCAGCTCAGGCACATAGTCTCCGTCGGTAGCGACCTCGATGTGATCGACCCCCGAGCGAAGGCAATGGCTACGGAAGGTCTCTTCCTGCTCACGCACACGCTCGGCATAGATACGAGCCACTCGGCGTGAAGAGGTATCGACCCAGCGCTCCTGCCCCGTCTCCGCATCGTAGAGGCGAAGGAGCCCCATACGTGGGAGCTCCAGAGCCCCTTCGTCGTAGGTACGGATAGCCACGAGGTCGTGGCGACGAGCTGTGAGGGAGAGCGTCTGACGGTAGTCCTCGCCCCAGTGATAGAAGTCGGAGATGAGGAAGGCCGTACAGCGGCGCTTGATGAGCTGATTGAGATACTTCAGAGGCACATTGAGGTCCGTAGCACGGCGCTGCGGCTCGAAGCTCAAGAGCTCACGTATCAGATAGAGGATATGCTTGCGCCCACTTCTTGCAGGGATGAAGAGCTCGACTTGGTCGGTGAAGAAGATCGCACCGACCTTGTCATTATTCTGTATTGCGGAGAAGGCCAGGGTCGCTGCGATCTCGGCATTGAGCTCGCGCTTGGTCTCGACGCGGGTACCAAAGTCCGTACTCCCTGTCATATCGACCAGGAGCATCACGGTCAGCTCACGCTCCTCCTCAAAGACCTTGACGAAGGGGTGAGCATAGCGTGCCGTGACATTCCAGTCCAGGTCACGCACGTCATCGCCTATCTGATAGCCACGTACCTCGCTAAAGGCCATACCTCGTCCTCGGAAGGCGGACTGGTACTGCCCCGCAAAGACCTGCTCCGAGAGGCCACGGGCCTTGATCTCGATGCGGCGTACCTTGCGTAGGAGGTCGGAGGGCTGAAGTTTGGATTTCATTATGCTGCTTATCGTGCTAAGTTCGTCACTCCCCTACACCACCATATATATATGGTATAGGGACACATCGGCTATGGAGCTTCGTCAAAGAGGGGAAGCACCACTCTCTGCCGACTAAGGTACCTCGACACGATTCAGGATCTCCTTGATGAGCTCATCAGAGGTCAGATCCTGGGCTTCGGCCTCATAGGAGAGCCCGATACGGTGGCGCAGCACATCATAGCATACCGCACGTACATCCTCGGGGATGACGTAGCCACGGCCCTTCATGAGGGCATAGGAGCGGGCAGCCAGTGCCAAATTGATCGAAGCACGGGGTGAAGCACCGAAGGAGATGAATGACTTGAAGTTCTCCAGTCCATAGTCAGCGGGCTGACGCGTAGCGAAGACGATATCCACGATGTAGCGCTCGATCTTCTCATCGATGTAGACCTCGGCTGCCAGACGACGCAGCTCCAGGATATCAGCGATACTGACGACGGGGCGGATCTGCTGGCTCTCGGGGCGGATCTGCTGGCGGATGATCTGAGCCTCTTCCTCCTTCTTAGGGTAGGAGATCAGGACCTTGAGCATGAAGCGGTCTACCTGAGCTTCGGGGAGGGGGTAAGTACCCTCCTGCTCGATGGGGTTCTGCGTCGCCATGACGAGGAAGGGATTGGGGAGCTTGAAGGTCTCATCACCGATAGTCACCTGATGCTCCTGCATGGCCTCAAGCAGGGCGCTCTGCACCTTAGCTGGGGCACGGTTGATTTCGTCCGCGAGGATGAAGTTAGAGAAGATAGGTCCCTTCTTCACGGAGAAGTCCTCTTGCTTCTGGCTGTACATTAGGGTACCCACGACGTCAGCAGGCAGGAGGTCTGGAGTGAACTGGATACGCTTGTAGTCAGCGCTGATGAGCTGCGAGAGCGTCTTGATCGCCAAGGTCTTGGCCAGCCCAGGGAGCCCTTCGAGGAGGATATGCCCCCCAGAGAGGAGGCCGATGAGCAGCGAGTCGATCAGGTGGCTCTGCCCCACGATCGCCTGATGCATACCTGTACGCAGGGATTCAATAAGGAGGCTACGGCGCTCAATCTCGGCGGTGAGTGCGCGGATGTCTACGGATTCCATATGGTTCTATTACGTTTATCTGTCTATCTAAAATATGCTATACGATACGCCTCATCTACCGATGTAAAGAGCGCTGTAGTACCAACGCCCGGTTGATTGAATTCGTATCGCCTGCATTTATCTCATACTTAGAGGCTGCGGGCAGCGTTATGACCGCTCCTACAGGGATATTATCGGGGTCCTTGAGCTGGGCTCTATTCTCCTCGTAGATGTAGACCCAGAAGGCCTTATTCCCATACTTTTTCAGTGCCAAGCGGGAGAGGCGATCCCCTGGACGAAGGCGCACACGCTCAATGGTCTCAGCCTGTGAAGAGGCGGTAGAAACGACTGCTTCAGAAGGTGCTACGGATGAGGTAGCCTCCTCTTGAGTCGCGATAGAAGTCGTCTGTAGGGTGTCAGTCTCGTCTATGGTCTGTGCGGGTACAGCTGGCACGACTGGAGCTGGACTAGGCTGGACAGCCTCCACTGCAGCTGAAGCCTTGTCCTTCATCTCCAGCTCGGGCTGTATAGAGAGGAGATAGATGAAGAGACAGAAAGCCATCGCTATACCCAGCGCTACGAATACCCATACCAGCATACGGGGATGAGCCTCTTGGTCAACGAAGGGATCTTCCTCTACGGGCGCCGTCACAGCGGTAGAGGGAGCGGGCTGAGGAGCTTCGATAGGCGCTTCGTCTGCGGGAGCTGGGAGGATTTCTTCCTCGACGACAACTGCTGGTGACTCGGGCTGCTGCGACTCTTCTGTCACCACAGGCTCTACCACCTCCTCTACTACGGGAGGTGTAACTACCTCCTCCTGAATAGTCTCACGAGGAGCAAAGAGCACCTCAATAGGCTCGACCTTCGTCAGCTGATCCAGCTGGTCAATCTCACGAAGGTCCAGATCAGGGCTCGAAGGAGACGGGGCGACCTCTACGGGTGCAAACATACTGAAGGGCTTATTCAGCGCAGCACAGAGCGCCTCGGATGGGAGGAAGCGATAGCCACTCCGCTCGCCCGACTCCGACGTGATCGGCGTAAAGCTCCCGAGGCCAGCCCAGACGATCTGAATGCCCTCATCATAGAGCGCTCGCCAGAGCGTGGGGATAGCGCGGAGCCACGTAGCGACCTGCTCGGCCGACACATAGGTAGCCTCTGCGAGGGCATCACGTAGGAGGTCGATGGAGAGGCTGGTCACGCCACGATCTTCTACGGGACGTAGCCCAAGCGTCAAGCGTGGTGGGATGAGCCACTGCTTACCGTCTGCTGTACGGGCGACATACTCTCTATGCTCCTCAAGCTTCCACTCCCCGATCTCGGGGAAGGTCAGCGACAGCCCCGACAAGAGGCGCTGCTCTATCTGCTGGCAGAGGGCGCGCCAGAGCTGCTGCGAAGTCTCCAGCTGCACAGCGGAGAGCTCCGCGAGGCGTACGTACCAAAGTTCCTCCTGTAGCATCTCTTACTGGGCCAGCTGGCCGTATAGGTCAAAGGTATCTGCCGAGGTGATCTTCACAGGGTAGAAGTTCCCCACCTGGAGGTTGGGAGCATCCTGCTTCGAGATCAGGACCTCTTGGTCTACCTCGGGTGAATCATATTCGGTACGACCGACGAAGTACTCTTCTTCATTGCGGTCGATAAGCGTCTTGAAGGTGCGGCCGATCTTCGCCACATTCAGCTCTGCTGCGATCTCTTCCTGAGTCGACATCAGGCGGTCCATACGCTCCTGCTTCACCTCAAGAGGGATATCATCAGCGTAGGTCTCGTGGGCATAGGTCCCCATCTCATGCGAGTAGACGAAGGCACCCATACGATCGAAGCGGATATCACGGACGAACTGCAGGAGCTCCTCGAAGTCCTGCTCTGTCTCCCCTGGGTGACCCGTCATAAGGGTCGTACGCAGGTGGATCCCTGGCACTTCCTCACGCATATAGCGCAGGAGATCATAGGTCTCGGCCTTCGTCACACGGCGACGCATAGCACGGAGCATCGGGTCGCTGATATGCTGGAGGGCGATATCAAGGTAGTTGCAGATATTCTCGCGCTCACGCATCACAGAGAGGATCTCACGGGGGAAGTCCGCGGGATAGGCATAGTGCAGGCGAAGCCACTCCAGTCCCTGCACGTCGGAGAGACGCTGTAGGAGCTCGGCAAGGCTATTCTTCTTATAGATATCGAGTCCATAGAAGGTCAAGTCCTGGGCGATGAGCTGGATCTCCTTGACACCCGAAGCCACGAGTGACTGGGCCTCTGTGACGAGGTCCTCCATTGGACGGGACTTGTGCTTCCCCGTGATGATGGGGATGGCGCAGTACGAGCAGCTGCGATTGCAGCCCTCGGAGATCTTCATATAAGCGTAGTGCGCGGGCGTCGTGATACTACGATTGCCCCCAAGCGGATCATTGTGGTAAGCCTTACCTAAGTCCGTCAGGAGGTTCTTCCAGTTGAACTTCCCATAGTAGCCGTCCACCTCGGGGATCTCGGCCTTGAGCTCATCCATGAAGCGCTCCGTCAGACAGCCCATGACATAGACCTGCCCGATACGGCCCGTCTTCTTGGCCTCGACCATCTTCAAGATCATATTGATAGACTCCTCCTGCGCATCACCGATGAAGCCACAGGTGTTGAGTACGACGATCTCGCCATTGACGGCACCGGAGTTGTGGTGCACGACATAGCCGTTTGCCAGGAACTGGCGGATGAGCTGCTCAGAGTCGACAAGATTCTTGGAGCACCCCAGGGTAATTACATCTACTTGGTTCTTTCTCATTCTCCGAATAGGGAGTCAACAAATTCTTTCTTTCTGAAGAGCTGGAGGTCTTCTATACCTTCCCCCAGCCCGATATACTTCACGGGGATCTTAAACTGGTCAGAGATACCGATGACCACACCGCCCTTGGCCGTGCCATCGAGCTTGGTGATCGCCAGCGCATTGACCTCGGTAGCAGCGGTGAACTGCTTGGCCTGCTCGAAGGCGTTCTGCCCCGTCGAGCCGTCGAGTACGAGGAGCACTTCATCGGGAGCATCAGGTACGACCTTCTGCATCACACGACGGATCTTCGTCAGCTCGTTCATCAGCCCAACCTTGTTGTGCAGACGGCCTGCGGTGTCGATGATCACGACATCCGTACCAGCCTTCACTGCGGCGCTCAGCGTATCGAAGGCGACCGAAGCAGGGTCAGCCGACATATGCTGGCGGATGATGGGTACATCGACGCGCTTAGCCCAGATATCAAGCTGCTCGATAGCCGCGGCACGGAAGGTATCCCCTGCACCGAGCATCACCGAGTAGCCCTGTTGCTTGAACTGATAGGCGAGCTTACCGATGGTCGTGGTCTTCCCCACGCCATTGACCCCGACGACCATGATGACATAGGGCTTCTTACCTGCGGGCAGGGCGAAGCTCTCGCCGTCGGTAGAGCCATTCTCCGTGAGTAGCGAAGCGATCTCGCTACGCAGGATACCCGTAAGCTCCGAGGTGGAGACATACTTGTCACGTGCCACACGCTCCTCGATACGGCGGATGATCTTCAGGGTCGTCTCTACGCCGACGTCGCTGGTCACGAGGACGTCCTCCAGCTCATCGAGCACGGAGTCATCGACGGTGCTACGCCCAGCGACAGCACGTGCGAGCTTGGAGAAGACATTCTCCTTAGTCTTAGAGAGCCCTTCGTCAAGCGTCTCTTTTTTCTTCTTAGAGAAGAGTCCGAATAGTCCCATGATTCTCTATGTGGTTTCTTAGTACCGCATACGGACTTAGTCCATGCGGCTCTTATAGTCTTGATACGTGTACTCACGCAGCGTCTCGATCGTGCCGTCACAGCGACGCAGGGCGATGCTGGGATGGGAGATGCCGTTGAACATCGTCGTCTTCACCGTCGTGTAGTGAAGCATATCCTCAAAGATCACTTCATCACCGACCTCGAGGGGCTTGTCGAACTCCCAGTAGCCGATGAAGTCACCACTCAGGCAGCTATTACCGCCGATACGGTAGCTGTGCGCCTCGGGGCGATATTCGTCCATCGTGCGAGCGCCACGGATAGCGGGCTTGTAGGGCATCTCGAGGCAGTCAGGCATATGGCAGGTGAAGGACACATCGACGATCGCCGTGCGGATCCCATGGTGCTCCACGACATCCACCACCGAGGAGGTGAGGTAACCCGTCTGCCAGCCAAAGGCACTACCTGGCTCGAGGATGAGGTGCAGATTGGTGTGGCGCTCACCGAAGGCGCGCAGTACGCTGACCAGATGCTCGACATCGTAGTCACGACGGGTCATCAGATGGCCACCGCCCATATTGAGCCACTTGAGGCGAGGGAGGAAGTGTCCGAAGTTCTTCTCGATGATCTGTAGCGTCTTCTCCAGATCCTCCGCCGTCCCCTCGCAGAGCGAGTGGAAGTGGAAGCCCTCAATACCCTCGGGAAGCTCGGGGAGCTCCGCAGCAGGCACACCGAAGCGGGAGCCTGGAGCACAGGGGTTATACAGGTCGGTCTCCACCGCCGAGTACTCGGGGTTGACACGCAGCCCGAAGGACACGCTCCCATCGGTCGGCATCAGAGGGCGCATCTGCTCGATCTGACTCAGCGAATTGAAGGTCACGTGCGAGCTGTAGCGAAGGATGGTGGGGAACTCCTCACGAGTGTAGGCTGGACTGAAGGTATGTGCCTTAGCGCCCATCTCCTCGTAGGCCAGCTGGGCTTCGTAGATAGAGCTTGCCGTGCTATGAGGGACGTACTCGCGGATAATCGGGAAGGTCTTCCAGAGCGCATAGGCCTTGAAAGCCAAGATGATCTCCACGCCCGCCCGCTGAGCTACGTCGCGGATGAGGGTAAGGTTCCGCCGAAGCAGGTCTTCCTCGAGGATGTAGCAGGGGGAAGGGAGGGAGGTCTTATTCATCTTATTCATCGTTGTCAATACTTATGCTATGTATATAATATCTGTAAGGTGCAAAGATAGTGAATATCGCCGTTTACGCCCGCCGCGACACAGTTCACAGCTTACAATGCCTACGCACTGAGAGGAGTAGAGAAATACCCAGCAAACCCGCACAGTACTTCCTCCATCCGTGCGAGCAATTCTGTGCGAAGTACTATGGTGATACCTTCGTCTCCGCACGTGGATTTAAAATCTATGCACGCAAATCCTATAGACTACGTACGTAGATCTATGGACTATGCACGTAGATCAAGGATTTCCACTACGACTCCGTGGCTTTTACTCTGGGAGAAGGCAAGTTTATCTCGCCTCGGACACAGCTTTTTCTCCGCAAGGCAAAGCCTTATGCTGAGAATATCTATCTTTGCATGCAAATTGTACGTGGTGTGTCCATACGTAAAGGGTGCGCCCGACAGCTCATCGATAGAGAATACATACCTATAATATATATGGGCGCGCCCAAAGCTAAACAGTCCTCGACCCTGCGCTATGCACGGCTCCTCAGCTTCCTAAGCATCACCTTCACCCTCTTTATGCTCGGGGCTCTCGGTCTCGTCTATGTCCTGGAGCAGGGACTGAGCAAGGAGGTACGCGAACGTATATCCTTCTCCGTAGAGCTATCCGATGAGCCAGGCGCTAACACTGAGGCGACGCTCAGTGAGCTTCGCGCCCTGCCCTACGTCCGCTCCGTCGAGCTGATCTCCGCCGACAGCGCAGCTAAGAGCCTCACGGATGTCCTCGGCGAAGACCCCACGAAGATCCTCGGCTACAATCCCCTGCAGCCCATGGCTAAGGTCTATCTCAAGAGTGAGTACACCGAGCCCGATAGCCTCAAGAAAATCATCGCCACTAATCCCGTGCTGAAGAACGCTGAGGGTCTTGAGGAGCAGCAGAGCCAGTGGACCTCTGCGTCAAACAATCTCCAGACCATCCGCTTCGTCCTCTGGGTCTTCCTCGGCATCAACCTGCTGGTGAGCTTCCTGCAGATCACGACCGCTACAGGGCTGGTCATCTACTCGCAGCGCATGCGTATCCGCACGCTCTCGCTCATCGGTGCTACGGCAGGCTTCATCGGCCGTCCCTTCATCCGTCGTGCTATCCTCGAGGGCTTCATCGGTGCGCTGCTAGCACTTGCCCTCCTGGGTGGACTCCTCTATGGTGCTGAGCAGGCCTTCGGCTACCGCCTCCTCAGCCTCTGCCCCAGCGTACCCCTCCTCGGGGTCATCATCGCTATCCCCTTAGTCGGGGTATGTGTCAGCTTCGTCTCCTCGTGGCGTGCGACCCGCCGCTACATCCACATGGAAGAGGGTAAGATCCACTTGATCTAAACCTCCCCGATCCCTATCATCCCTATACGATATAGTATAAAGCATGCTGTACAGCAAGAAGAATTATCTCCTGATGGCGCTCTCTGCGCTCTTCATCCTCGTAGGCTTCATCCTGATGTCCGGCGGGCAGAGCGAAGACCCTACGGCCTTCAGCCCCGAGATCTTCAGTAGCCGCCGCATCGTCGTGGCTCCCATCGTCTGCCTCATCGGCTTCTGCCTCATGGTCTACGCCATTCTAGTGAAGCCCGCCGATCGCCCCATAGAGAAGAAAGCGGAGGAGGAAGACTAATGACCATCTTACAGAGCATCATCCTGGCCCTCGTCGAGGGGCTCACGGAGTTCCTCCCCGTCTCCTCCACAGGGCACATGATCCTCACCGAGGGTATCCTCGGTATGGAGAGCACGGCTTATCTGAAGGCCTTCACGGTGATGATCCAGTTTGGCGCGATCCTCTCGGTCGTCGTCTACTACTTCCGTCGCTTCCTTCCCTTCCCCATCTTTGGGCTGAAGCCCGACCCGACGACGAGCCTCGGTGGCTGGCGTCTCTATGGTCTGATGATCATCGGTTGTATCCCAGCTGCCATCCTCGGTGCCCTCTTCAACGACACTATCGATGACCTCCTCGGCAATACCTGGGTCGTGCTCACGATGCTCTTCCTCGGGGGGATCTTGATGATCTACTTTGACCGCATCTTCACGGGCAAGACCGAGCGCAAGGTGACGACACAGAATGCCTTCATCATCGGGCTCTTCCAGTGCCTGGCGATGGTGCCTGGCGTCTCACGCTCGATGGCTACGATCTTCGGGGGGATGCAGCAGGGCTTGACGCGTCGTCAGGCAGCTGAGTTTTCCTTCTTCCTCGCTGTCCCCACGATGTTCGGCGCTACCCTACTTAAGGGCTACAAGCTATACAAGGAGCTGGGCATAGGTGTCTTCGAAGAGAACTGGCAGACGCTCCTCATCGGGAATGTCGTAGCCTTCCTTGTGGCACTGCTGGCGATCAAGTTCTTCATCAGCTTCGTCACCAAGTACGGCTTCCGCGCCTTCGGCTACTACCGCATCATCCTATCGGTCGGTATAGCTATCGCACTGCTCCTCGGGGCCAACATCTCCCTCGGATAATAGATGGAGAAGCTGGACCTCATCGCGGGGGCAACGATTGCCCTCGACAAGCCTCTGACATGGAGCTCCTTCAGCCTGGTCAATAAGTTCCGCTGCGAAGCCTGCCGCTACCTCGGTATCAAGAAGCTCAAGGTAGGGCACGCTGGTACACTCGACCCGCTCGCCACCGGCGTGATGATCCTCTGCACCGGCAAGCATACCAAGCGTATCGACGAGCTGCAGGCTGGGCGCAAGGAGTATATCGCAGACATCCGCCTCGGGCAGACGACTCCGACCTTCGACATGGAGACGGAGCCTGATGCCTTCTTCCCCACAGAGCATATCACCCGCGAGGCCGTCGAAGAGGCCCTCAAGGGCTTCATCGGCACCATCGAGCAGGTGCCTCCCGCCTTCTCAGCGGTCAAGGTCGATGGCCGCCGTGCCTACGACTTAGCCCGCAAGGGAAGGGACTTCGAGCTCAAGGCTAAGACCCTCGTCATCGACGAGATCGAGCTGCTCGACTACGCCCTCCCCCAGATCCAGATCCGTGTGGTCTGCAGCAAGGGCACCTACATCCGCGCACTGGCTCGCGACATCGGCATGGCCCTCGGCTCGGGTGGCCACCTCACCGACCTCCGCCGCACCCGTGTCGGAGACTACCGCATCGAGGACTGCTACCGCGTCGAGGATATCCAAGCCTTCCTCCGTGAGTACGTCGCCCTCCCCACAGAAGAAACAGAACCCTCCAACCCATAGCCCCTACGAGATAGACAATGAAGGATACTAAGCTAAGTCACTTCGAGATCGAGATCCCCGAAACGCTCATCGCTAAGAAGCCCACCACCTTCCGCGACGAGTCACGCCTGATGGTACTGCACCGCTCCACGGGTGAGATCGAGCATCGCCACTTCAAGGACATCCTGGACTACTTCAGCAAGGATGACGTCTTCGTCTTCAACGATACGAAGGTCTTCCCCGCCCGTATGTATGGCAACAAGGAGAAGACTGGTGCTCAGATCGAGGTCTTCCTCCTGCGCGAACTCAACCCCGCCTTCAAGCTCTGGGACGTCGTCGTCGACCCCGCTCGTAAGATCCGTATCGGCAATAAGCTCTACTTCGGGAAGAACGATGAGCTGGTAGCCGAAGTCATCGACAACACCACCTCACGTGGTCGTACGCTGCGCTTCCTCTTCGACGGCTCGCAAGAGGAGTTCCGTGAGCTGCTGCACGCCATGGGTGAGACGCCTCTGCCCAAGTATATGAACCGCAGCCCCAACAGTGAAGATGCCCAGCGCTATCAGTCACTCTTCGCGAAGAACGAAGGCGCTGTCGTAGGGCCTGCTGCCAGCTTCCACTTCAGCCGTGAGCTCCTCCTGCGTATGGAGATCAAGGATATCCGCAAGGCTTTCATCACCGTGCACAACGGGCAGGGCAACTACCGCGAGATCGACGTCGAGGACCTCACCAAGTACAAGATGGAGAGCGAGCAGATGATCATCCCAGAGGAAGCCTGCACCATCGTCAATGCTGCCAGCGCTGCAGGGCAGAACATCTGTGCCGTCGGCACCTCCGTACTCCGCGCTATGGAGACGGCATCGGGTACACAGCGTCACCTCAAGGCTTTCGACGGCTGGACGAGCAAGTTCATCTTCCCCCCCTACGACTTCAACGTCCCCAATGCTCTGGTGACGAACTTCCACATGTCGAAGTCCATCCTGCTGATGATGACCGCAGCCTTCGGGGGCTACGAAGAGACTATGCGCGCCTACTCCATCGCTATCAAGGAGAAGTACCGCTTCGGTGCCTACGGTGACGCTATGCTCATCATCGACTAATCTGACGGAAGCGCCTCATGCCTCAGCTGTACCTCTCTCTCGGTAGCAACGAGGGTGATCGTGAAGCACTCCTACATCAAGCCATAGATGCCATCGACCGCCTCATCGGGACGGTCGGTGGCATCGCTACATTCATCGAGACGGAGCCGTGGGGCTTTGAGAGTCCCCACCCCTTCCTCAATACCGCGCTCGTACTCACCACGTCGCTCTCCCCACTGGAGGTACTCGACCGCACCCAAGAGATCGAGCGGCAGCTCGGTCGTCAGCGCAAGAGCGTGGCAGGGCACTACCACGATCGCCCCATAGATATCGATCTACTCTTCTATGACGATCTCATCCTCGAGAGTGAGCGCTTGACCCTCCCCCATCCGCTCCTCACAGAGCGACTATTCGTGCTGGAGCCCCTTTGTGAGATCGCTCCAGAGTTTATTCATCCCCTCTTAGGCCGCTCTATCGAAGAGCTCTATACCGAGCTTCGCAGTCGCCTAAGCTAACCACTACCCCAAGCCAAACTTATGATCCTAATCTTCGGAGGTACGACCGAGGGCCGCATCGTCAGCTCCGTCCTCGACGAGTCCGGCAAAGAATACTATTACTCCACCAAGGGGGCCTTCCAAGAGGTAGACCTCGTCCACGGCGAGCGTGTCTCGGGCGCCATGACACACGAGGTCATGCGTGACTTCATCCGCGAGAAGGATATCCACCTCGTCGTCGACGCCGCCCATCCCTTCGCCGCCGTCCTCCACAAGACCATCGGAGAGGTGACAGCCGAGCTCGGCATCCCCGTCCTCCGCTACGAGCGCAAGTACAGCGAGCGCACCGGGAAGGTCATCGAATGCGCGAGCTACGAGGAGATGATCAAGAAGCTGGAGGCACAGCCCTGTCACAGACTTCTTGCTCTGACGGGCGTGAATACCATCGCCCCACTCAAGCCCTTCTGGGAGAAGCATGAGAGCTTCTTCCGTATCCTCGATCGAGATGACTCGAAGGAGAAGGCCAAGGCTGCGGGGTTCCCCTTCAGCCATATACGTTACTTCCATGAGGGCGAAGATCAGGCGCTCTTCGACGAGATACAGCCCGACGCTGTGATCACGAAGGAGAGTGGCGAGAGTGGCTTCTTCGAGGAGAAGATCGCTCCAGCCCTCGCCGCTGGTGTACCCGTCTACATGATCACCCGCCCTGCACTCCCCGAGCACTACGAGTACGTCTACGGTCCCGTAGGCCTGCGTAAGGCTATCGAGCGCCTTTGCCCCGACTTCTTCCCGCTGAAGACGGGCTTCACCACAGGAAGCACTGCGACGGCAGCGACAGCTGCAGCCCTGCATGCCCTCCTCCACGAGGGGGAGGTGCTGACAGAGGCTGCTATCCTCCTTCCCTCGGGCGAAGAGGTGAAGCTCCCCGTAGAGCGTGTGGAGAAGACCGAGCTGGGCTACAAGGCCATGGCACGCAAGTACTCGGGCGATGACCCCGATGTCACGCACCTCACCGAGATCTGCTCCGAGGTCGTCCTCACCACGGAGCATGAGGGCATCCGCTTCCTCCAGGGCGAGGGCGTCGGCGTCGTCACGCTCCCTGGGCTGGGACTGGAGATCGGAGGGCCTGCGATCAATAAGACACCACGCGCGATGATGGAGACGATCGTCCGTCGTCACTACCCTACCGGAGGTGTCGATATCACCGTCAGTATCCCTGCAGGAAGAGAGCTTGCCCCGAAGACCTTCAACCCCCGTCTCGGTATCAAGGACGGGATCTCCGTCGTCGGCACCTCGGGCGTCGTCAAGCCCTTCTCGTCAGAAGCCTTCGTGGCCTCCATCGTTCGCCAAGCCGATGTCGCCGTAGCTCTCGGAGCAGATACCATCGTCATCAACTCGGGAGCCAAGAGTGAGAAGTACCTCAAGAGTGCCTTCCCCGAGCTACCCTTCCAGTCCTTCGTGCAGTACGGCAACTTCATCGGAGAGACCCTCGAGAAGCTCGCCCTCCTCTCCATCCCCAAGATCTATATGGGGATCATGCTCGGCAAGGCGGTCAAGCTCGCCGAAGGCAACCTCGACACGCATAGCCGCAAGGTCGTCATGAACAAGGACTTCATGCACCAGATGGCTAATGATGCTGGCTGTAGCGAAGCCACTCATACCCTCATCGACGGCCTGACGCTGGCTCGTGAGCTGTGGACGGGACTCGCCCCGGACGACCTCGAGCGCTTCATGCTCCGCGTCCTCGACGCCTGCTACGAAGCAGCTGCGAAGCTCGTCCCCAAGAGCGAGCTCTCTCTGCTTCTCATCGATGACGACGGCAATATTCGCTACACCTATCCTCACGACTTCTTAGACAAGAGATAAAGAGACATCCCTATGGAACTACTACTCAAACGAGCCTATGAACCTGCCGAAGCCACCGACGGCTATCGCGTACTCGTTGATCGTCTCTGGCCTCGTGGCCTCAGTAAAGAGCGAGCGCATCTGGACGAATGGGCTAAGGACTTAGCTCCCTCGACGGAGCTTCGCCAGTGGTTTGGTCACGATCCAGCCCGCTGGGAGGAGTTCGCCCGTGACTATCGTACCGAGCTGGAGGGCTCAACTGCGCCCGCGGAATTCCTCGCTCGTCACAAGGATGAAGAGCGGATCACCCTCGTCTATGCAGCGCACGACGAAGCTCACTGCCACCCACTCGTCTTGCGTGCCTACCTCGAGACTCTCCTATCGCGTCTGTAATCCATCTCTATGGTCTACCCCATCCTCATCTTCACGCTTCCTCTTGTCCTCGGCTTCCTGATGGATCGGGTACTGGGAGATCCGATGCGCCTTGGCCACCCCATCGTGTTCTTCGGTCGCCTCATTGGCTTCGGAGAAAAGCATCTGAATAACGGGACGTCACGCCGACTCAAGGGCTTCCTCTACAACGGGAGCTTGGTCTGCTTTACCTTCTTCCTCCCGCTCCTCACCTTTGCCTTCCTCCTGCTTGGTGCTGCGATCAACTACTATCTGGGAGACCTCTACTTCGGGCACTTCCTCCTCCTAACCATTGCACTACCCTCTACGATCTGCATCTTCTACATGCTCTCAGGCAAGACTCTGGTCACGGAGGTGAAGGGGGTCTTCTCCGCACTCTCCGTCTCGCTGGAGGCTGGGCGTAAGCAAGTCGGGCGCATCGTCGGGAGAGACACAGGCGCGCTATCTGCCCAGGAGATCCGCACAGCAGCGCTGGAGACACTCGCCGAGAACCTCAGCGACGGCGTCGTAGGCCCTATGCTCTCCTGGAGCTTCTTCGGCACACCTGGCATACTCACCTATAAGATGATCAATACACAAGACTCGATGGTCGGCTACCTCAATGAGCGCTATCGTGCCTATGGCTTCTTCTCCGCCAAGCTCGATGATCTGGTGAACCTCATCCCCTCGCGTACAACGGCTATACTGATGCTCATCGCAGCAGGGCGACTAGATCTCCTTCGCAAGACCTTCCAGCACGGCAAGCGCCATCTCAGCCCCAACTCAGGTTACCCCGAGGCAGCACTGGCACTCGTCCTCGGCTGCCGCTTCGGTGGGCCTCACGACTACTTCGGCGAAGTCGTCGACAAGCCCTATATCGGTGAGGTCGGGCGCGAACTAAGCGACGAAGATCTGCAGCATGCCATACAGATCACCCAGCGTACGGAGTGGCTGGCCCTCGGTCTATCCCTTCTCTTGCGCCTCCTCCTCATCATGCTCATCATCTGGTACCTTTAGTACCTCGCGATCATCTATTAATGAATACAACGAAACAGCATCCTCTGGCAGCCCACCTTAGCCTCCTGGGAGCTGCCGTGTGCTGGGGGCTTATGGCTCCACTCGGAAAGGATGCTCTCCTACATGGTATCAGCGGTATCACCCTCGTCTCCTGCCGAGTATTAGGCGGAGCTATCCTCTTCTGGATCGCCTCACTCTTTGCCCCACGGGAGCACGTAGCGAAGCGGGATAAGCTTCTCTTCGTCGGCGCAGCTGTCTTCGGACTCGTATGCAATCAGTGCTGCTTCACCATTGGACTCAGCCTCACCAGCCCAGTGAATGCCGGTATCGTGACTACGACGATGCCGATCTTTGCCCTCATCCTCTCGGCACTGATCCTCAAGGAGCCCATCACCCGCAAGAAGGCACTGGGTGTAGCTCTCGGCTGCTGCGGCGCGCTCCTACTCATCTGGACCAGCATGCAAGCCTCGGGCTCCTCGCTCCAGCTGGGTGATATACGCGGTGACCTACTCTGCGTCGCTGGGCAAGTATCCTATGCCCTCTACCTCACGATCTTCGGGAAGCTCGCGAAGAAGTACTCCGTCTTCACAGTGAATAAGTGGATGTTCCTCTGGGCTACCCTCCTTCTACTCCCCTTCACGGCGAGCGAAGCCCTGAAGACAGATGTCGCAGCCCTCTCGACGCGTACCCTCCTGGAGGTCGGCTACGTAGTCTTCTTCGGTACCTTTGTCAGCTACCTACTGATGATCAATGGGCAGCGCACACTCCGCCCAACAGTAGTGAGCATGTACAACTATATGCAGCCGCTGGTAGCTGTCGTAGTAAGCGTCACGCTGGGTCTGGCAGTCTTCACGCTCACACATGCCCTTGCCGTAGCACTCATCTTCAGCGGGGTGTGGCTGGTCGCCATCTCCCGCTCGAGGCAGAAAGGCTAAGGATCGCCAAGGCTTCAAGAAATGAAGTGCTACCATACACAGAGTGTATAAGCACAAAAAGTCAGCCCCCACATCCTACCGGAGGATGTGGGGGCTGAACCTTTTATATTCTAAGGAATCCGCGGAGGATTACTTGCGACGCTTAGCAGGAGCCTTCTTCGTCGTGGTCTTCTGAGCAGGCTGTGCAGCAGGCTCTTCGACTGCAGCGGGAGCAGCCTTTGTGACGGTGAGGTCAAGCCCCTGAAGGAGACCCGTGATGTCAGGCAGCGTAGCACCATCTACGTTGAGCGTGCCAGCTTCGATAGCATCGTGCTTGTCGTTCATCTTGAGCTGATAGTAGATGCTGCTGAGCATAGCCTTGATGTTGTCAGGGCGCGTCTTGTAAGCGATCTCGAGAACAGGTACTGCAGCACGGAGGAGGTCATCAGCCGTCTTGGCCATAGCAGCCGTGACATTCGTGTTCTCGTAGATCTTAGCAGCAGCCGTGTAGAGGCCAGCACCGAGGTAGACTACAGCGTTAGCGTTGTTGGCATCAGCCTTAGCAGCCTTGTAGTACCACTGGAGAGCTTCCTTGAGATCCTTTTCTTCTGCGAGCGAACCCTTGACGAGGAGAGCCGTAGCATCGTTAGGATTAGCAGCGATACGATCGTCGAGGACCTTGTTAGCCTCAGCGCCCTTACCAGCCTTCTGGTAGGCGGTGACAAGGTTTACGAGGAAGTAAGGCTCTTCAGGAGAAGCCTTGACAGCTTCGACGAGGACAGGGATAGCACCTGCAGTGTCCTGCTTAGCGAAGTAAGCAGAGATAACCCACTGATGGATATCCTTGGGGTTGAGAGCGAAGGAACCGAAGCGGTTGTAGAGGGAGATGACGCGGTCATAGTCCTTCAGCGAGCTGGCAGCACCGATAGCATAGTAAGCTGCGTTCATCGCGTTGGAGTCGATAGCAGCGACATCCTTGTCTTCAGCGAAGAGAGGAGCCTTCTTCACGTCGAGGAACTTCTCGAGAGCGTCGACGCCCTCAGCGTACTTGTTGCTCTGGAGGAACCAAGCGCCCCCGTTGAAGAGCTGGAGGTAGTCGTTGTGCAGGACTTCCTGGAGCTTCTTCGTGTACTTGAGGTTGACCTTACCCTTATCGTTGGGCTGGCTTTCGAGCTCATAGACCTTGAGCCAAGAAGGCACAGAGGCGGTGAGCGCCGTGTACATAGCCGTACGGTCAGCGTTCTGGTCGATAGCAGCCTGCTTGAAGCCTTCGGTGTAAGCCTTGTTTTCGATCAGACCAGCTACATACCACGTATAGGGGTCATTCTTCGTCTCATCGTTAGCGAGAGCTTCGGTGATGAGGCGGCGAGCTTCGGCGAGGTCTGGCTTGTCTGAAGAAGCGATCTTCTCAGCAGACTTGACATTAGCAACCTGAGCGAAAGCTCCAGCGGAGGTCAGGAGACCTACGGCGATGGCACAAACTAATTTCTTCATCTTCATTTAGGTGTTAGTGTGTCTTGTTATTGATTGTCTTCGGCGAGGGCTCTGTCGATGAGCTCTTGTGGGAGCTCGCTCTTGGTGCCCTCTTCTTCTCTGATTGGAGTTGCGGATTCGTTTTCGGGGAGAGACTCTGCATCAAAAGCCTCCTCGTCGGAGTCTTCCTCGGTGAGGACCTGGCAGACGGAAGCGATCTCATCGCCACGCTTCTTCAGATCGATGATGCGCACGCCCTGCGTAGCACGACCCTGGACGGAGATATCACGAGCGTGGACACGGATCGTGATACCACTCTTATTGATGATCATCAGGTCGTGCTCATCGGTGACGGGACGGATAGCTACGAGCTCACCCGTCTTATCGGTGATGTTGAGGGTCTTGACACCCTTCGTGCCACGATTCGTGATACGGTAGTCCTCTACAAGAGAACGCTTACCATAGCCCTTTTCGCTTATCACGAGGATGGTCTCCTCGGTATCCTGAGGTACGGTGATCATACCGATGACCTCATCACGGCCGTCAGCATCGAGCGTCATACCGCGTACACCCGTGGCATTTCGGCCCATAGCGCGGACAGTAGATTCGTTGAAGCGGACAGCGCGACCGTTACGGTTCGCGATGAGGACTTCGCTATTGCCATCGGTCAGGCCGACACCGACCAGCTGGTCATCGTCGACGAGGTTGATGGCGATGACCCCGTTGGCACGAGGACGAGAGTACGCCTCGAGGAGGGTCTTCTTGATCGTACCGCGCTTGGTGCAGAAGATGAGGTAATGCGAGTTCACGAACTCAGTATCACGCGTCAGGTTCTTCACGCGGATGAAGGCATTGACGCGGTCGCCTGCCTCGATGTTGAGGAGGTTCTGCAGGGCACGGCCCTTAGCGTTCTTAGCGCCCTCGGGGATCTCATAGACCTTGAGCCAGTAGCAGCGGCCCATCTGGGTGAAGAGCAGCATCGTCTCGTGCATCGAAGCCGAGTAGATGTACTCGATGAAGTCTTCGTCGCGCGTATCACTACCCTTAGCACCGACACCGCCACGAGCCTGTGAGCGGAATTCGGAGAGCGGAGTACGCTTGATATAACCGTGGTGGGAGATCGTGATGACCATATCGTCATCAGCGTAGAAGTCTTCGGGGTTGAATTCCTCAGCCGTGTAGATGATCTCGCTGCGGCGCTCGTCACCATACTTCTCCTTGATCTCAAGGAGCTCTTCGCGGATGAGCTGTGCACGCAGTTCCTTGTCAGCGAGGAGAGCCTTCAAGCGCTCGATCTCCTGCATCAGAGCAGCGTACTCTTCCTTCAGCTTCTCACGCTCCAGACCGGTGAGGGCACGCAGACGCATATCCACGATGGCACGCGCCTGAATGAGCGAGAGGGAGAAGCGCTCCATAAGCTTCTCGATAGCTTCCTGAGGCTCACTGGCAGCACGGATGATGCGGATGACCTCGTCGATATTGTCGACAGCGATGATCAAGCCCTCGAGGATATGGACACGCTCCTCGGCCTTGCGCAGCTCAAACTGCGTACGGCGGTAGACGACATCGTGACGGTGCTCGATGAAGAGCTCAATGAGGTCACGAAGGTTCAGCAGCTGAGGGCGGCCCTTCACCAGCGCAATATTATTGATGCTGAAAGAGCTCTGCAGTGCACTCATCTTGTAGAGCTTGTTCAGCACTACGCCTGAGTTCGCATCACGCTTGATGTCGATGACGATACGGATACCCTTACGGTTTGATTCGTCTGCGATACCAGAGATCCCGTCGATCTTCTTGTCGTTGATCAGATCAGCGATCGCCTTGACCAGCTCGCTCTTATTGACCTGATAGGGGATCTCGGTGACGATGATACGCTCGTGGTTGTTGTGCTCCTCGATCTCGCAGCGGCTGCGGATGACGACACGGCCACGACCGGTCTCGAAGGCTTCACGCACCCCGGCATAGCCGTAGATGATCCCGCCCGTGGGGAAGTCGGGAGCCTTGATATAGTTGATCAGCCCAGCGGCATCGATATCCCCCTTGTGGTCGATGTATGCCACACAGGCATCGATAGACTCGGAGAGGTTGTGCGGTGCCATATTCGTAGCCATCCCGACGGCGATACCAGCTGACCCATTGACCAGCAGGTTAGGGAAGCGAGCGGGGAGGACGGTGGGCTCGACAGTAGAGTCGTCGAAATTATTCTGGAAGTCTACCGTATCCTTGTCGATATCTCGGATCATCTCGCTGGCCAGGCGGTTCAGGCGAGACTCGGTGTAACGCATCGCAGCGGGAGAGTCCCCGTCGATCGACCCGAAGTTCCCCTGCCCCTGGACGAGAGGATAGCGGAGGTTCCAAGGCTGGGCAAGACGTACAAGCGTCCCATAGATAGAGGAGTCCCCGTGTGGGTGGTAGTACTTCATGACCTGCCCGACAGCGCTGGCGCACTTACGGGTGGGCTTATCATAGGTATTCCCATCCTCGTTCATCGCATAGAGTACACGACGGTGGACGGGCTTGAAGCCATCACGCACATCGGGTAGAGCACGTGAGACGATGACCGACATAGAGTAGTCTATGTAGGCAGTCTTCATCTCATCCTCGATGTTGATGTCTATAATTCTGTCTTCTCGATCCAGCATTCTTATTTTGAAAAGTAAGTTTAGCCTTGATAGTAACGGCCAAAAGGCACCTACTACCAAGGCTCTAAGATACTACTTTTTGAGCAAACGACCCGCATCGCCACAAGGGATCCGAGCCTTATACACCTACTCATCAGCCGACGAGGGAGGTTACCTCACCCGAAGAAGCGCATCAGCCCATCCCCAGCGAAAACCGACGCCCGCATATAGACCTCTGGTGCAAGCATCTACGAGGGCGCAAAAGTGACCAGTACTGGTCACCGAGGGAAGTAGTACTGGTCACGCTTCGGATCAGTACTGGTAACTATATGTGACCAGTACTGGTCGCTGCGTCGACCAGTACTGGTTCGTTTTGCCTCTCCACGAGGGCAGTAGAAAAGAAGACGCCACTGCCCATCCCACAAGGGGGAGGACAGTGGCGTCTTCGCCTTTATCCGTTTCACCCGTCAGCGACGGGAGTAAGAGAGTCTTACTTCACTTCTTCGAAGTCAGCATCGGTGATGTTGTCACCAGCAGGCTGAGAGGAGGAGGCACCAGCGGCAGGATCAGCAGCACCAGCAGCGTTAGCGTGGCTGTACATCTCTTCGCTTGCAGCCTGGAAGGCAGCCTGTACCTCAGCAGAAGCAGCGTCGATACCTTCGATATTCTGAGCCGAGTGAGCTTCCTTGAGCTTAGCAAGGGCAGCTTCGACAGCAGCCTTCTTGTCAGCGGAGAGCTTATCACCGAATTCCTTCAGCTGCTTTTCCGTCTGGAAGATGAGGCTATCAGCCTGGTTCAGCTTCGTGATACGCTCGGTCTCCTTCTTGTCAGCTTCAGCGTTAGCAGCAGCTTCGTCCTTCATACGCTGGATCTCAGCGTCAGAGAGACCGCTGGAAGCTTCGATACGGATCTTCTGCTGCTTGCCCGTAGCCTTATCGAGAGCCGTGACGTTGAGGATACCGTTAGCGTCGATATCGAAGGTCACTTCGATCTGAGGCGTCTGACGAGGGGCGGGAGCTACCTCGAGCTTGAACTTACCGATGCTCTTGTTGTCCTTAGCCAGTGAACGCTCACCTTGCAGGACGTGGATCTCTACCTCGGGCTGGTTGTCGACAGCCGTCGTGAAGATCTCGCTCTTCTTCGTGGGGATCGTCGTATTGGCATCGATGAGGCGCGTCATGACACCACCCATCGTCTCGATACCGAGAGAGAGAGGCGTGACGTCGAGAAGAAGGACATCCTTGATCTCACCCGTCAGGACACCGCCCTGGATAGCGGCACCGACAGCGACGACTTCGTCAGGGTTAACGCCCTTAGAAGGAGCCTTACCGAAGATCTTCTCTACGATCTCCTGGATAGCAGGGATACGCGTAGAGCCACCTACGAGGATAACTTCGTCAATATCGCTCTTAGAGAGGCCAGCGTCACGCAGAGCCGTTTCGCAAGGAGCGACACAAGCCTGGATGAGGCGGTCAGCCAGCTGCTCGAACTTTGCGCGAGTCAGCGTACGCACCAGGTGCTTGGGCACACCGCCTACGGGCATGATGTAGGGGAGGTTGATCTCCGTAGAGGTCGTGCTGGAGAGCTCGATCTTAGCCTTCTCAGCAGCTTCCTTCAGACGCTGCATAGCCATAGGATCCTGACGGAGGTCTACACCTTCATCAGCCTTGAACTCTTCGGCGAGCCAGTCGATGATCACGTGGTCGAAGTCATCACCACCGAGGTGCGTATCACCATTGGTAGAGCGTACTTCGAAGACACCATCACCGAGCTCGAGGATCGAGATATCGAACGTACCACCACCGAGGTCGAAGACAGCGATCTTCATATCGCGGTCGCTCTTGTCAAGACCATAGGCGAGCGAAGCTGCCGTAGGTTCGTTGACGATACGACGGACGTTCAGACCAGCGATCTCACCAGCTTCCTTCGTAGCCTGACGCTGAGCGTCGTTGAAGTAAGCAGGTACGGTGATGACTGCATCCGTGACCTCTGCACCGAGGTAGTCCTCAGCCGTCTTCTTCATCTTCTGCAGGATGATAGCAGAGATTTCCTGAGGCGTGTAGAGACGGCCGTCGATGTCGACACGAGGCGTGTCGTTATCACCACGCACGACCTTATAAGGTACGCGGGCGATTTCGTCCTTCACTTGTTCGAAGGTCTCACCCATGAAGCGCTTGATCGAGTAGATCGTCTTCGTGGGGTTCGTGATAGCCTGACGCTTTGCGGGGTCACCTACCTTACGTTCGCCACCATCGATGAAGGCGACGACAGAGGGAGTCGTGCGCTTACCCTCGCTGTTAGCGATGACGATAGGTTCGTTCCCTTCGAGTACGGAGACACAAGAGTTTGTAGTCCCGAGGTCAATTCCAATAATCTTTCCCATAATATTCTTTTGTCTTTTATCTTGTTTCTGTTATTGTTCTACTTTTCGAGCTTCAGCTGCGTCCTCCGTCGTAGGGTGCCCGCCTGCCGACTGCCTCACTGAGGGAGGCACTTGGTCAAGGGGCGACACCTATGAGGAGTCTAACAACTCACACTCACGCCCTACTTATGTCAAAGGCTATGCCAAAAAGCATACGCCACGAGAGTACGCCAAATTGTCACACTCACCTAAACACATCGTGTCATTTATACTACAGAGAGGCTGGCATACTCTCTTCATCTGCCCCTTCTACCCCGCGTATAGATACAGCGCGCCCCAGTGTGACAGGACTTACCTATCAGCACTGGGGCGCGCTGTACTCAATGAGGGAGGAGTATAATTACAGCTCCAGCTCGAGACCGATCTGCAGCTCCTCGGGAGCGAAGCGCAAGCCGAAGCCCGAGGAAGAGAGGCCGGCTTCTTCACCAGCACCGAACTTATCACGATAGCCGATAAAGCCAAGACGCAGGCACAGGCACAGGCCCTTGGTCAGGTCGACACACGCACCAGGGCGCAGACCGACTTCCCAGCCCTTCACACCGCCAGAGGTAGAGAAGCCGAAGCCACCATCAAGATAGAGGTTGAAAGGCCCGCGGTGCATATAGTAGTAGCGAGCAAAGGGGCGTAGTGCCCAGAGACTCTCGCTTTCACCATTCCCCTTCTGATACTGGTAGGTCCCGACGACACCGAGGCCCCAATTCTCATTGAAGAGGTAGCCAACCTCAGGGGAGAAGTCGAATGTCGTAGTCTTGGCCTTATTGTCTTGCCAGAAGGAGACGAGCCCACCGAAGACCCAGCGCGCACCGTGTTCGTCGGGCGTAGAGGGATCTCCATTGGGGAAATACTGCTGTGCGACAAGAGGAGTAGCGGAGCCTAAGAGAAGAGCGACCAGCGCCCGACGGCCCCAAGCACGTAGAGTTTGTAATTTCATAGCTACTACAGTAGTTTGGATGAATAATGTTAGATGGTAGGGCAAAGGTACAAAAGACCGCCCAACGAGCGGATAGCTCACCCATATACAGCAGTCCTCCCAAGCAAGCGGCGCATACCGCTTGGGAGGACTGTCTTCCTCTTCTACGCAAAGAGGCGGGTAAGGGATAGCCTTATCGGCGAGCTGCCGTAGTAGCAGCCTGCGTGCGAGGGAGCAGGACAATGCTATCTCCCGAGAGACGTGTCTTGAGCCACTCCTGGAAGCGAGTGGCATCGGCCGAAGTCCAGCTCTTCGAGTCGTCTACAGCAAAGACCGCCGTGACGAAGCGACGGGTAGCAGTCGTGTCACGCTGCACCTCGACGGTACGTGCTAAGCTCAGCGAGCGCACGGCAGGGAAGAGTACCGCCAGCTCGGGGCGGATAGCTTCAGCCACCTCCTCGCATCGGGTATAGGCATTGAGCTGCTGGGTAAGCGCTGCATTATCAGCCGAGAGCTCGAGGAGCTTCTGATGCTCGCTCTCCTGACTGTAGGCGCGCTGCGCCAGCTGACTACTGAGCGCCAGCAAGCTATCCGAAGCTCCCCCCTGAATCACTGAGAGCTGATAGCCACCGAGACCATAGTGCTCCATATTCTCCGATGCTGACCTCTGCTTCTCCTCCGTGATCGCACGCCCTACGGCTATGACGCGTAGCTCCTTCGTCGTAGCATCTGTCCCTGAGGAGAGGATCTGCGTCCCGGGCTGTTCCAGCTCTGAGGAGATGAAGCGGCGAAGTCCATTCTCGAAGATACTCGTGCGGATGATATTGATCGTCATAATGACCGCAGGGATCGTCGTCGCGATGACGATGAGCATCAGGATATTTCGGGCGCGCTTAGCTCGCTCAGGGGAGATGAACTCATGGTAGTGGAAGCGTAGCATTCGCACCCCGAGAGCTGTCGCCAAGCCGATGAAGACTGTATTGATGAAGAAGAGATAGAGGGCCCCGAAGAAGAAGTTCAGCTGCCCCGTCGCCAGTCCATAGCCCGCCGTACAGAGCGGAGGCATAAGTGCCGTAGCGATAGCGACCCCTGGGATCACATTCCCTCCGCGGCCACGAGTCGAGAGGGCGATGATCCCCGCAGCACCACCGAAGAAAGCGATGAGTACGTCATAGATCGTCGGCGTAGTACGTGCCAGCAGCTCCGACTGTGCCTCCTCCAGCGGACTGATGAAGAAGTAAATCGCAGCGGTGAGTACGCTGATAAGCGTAGCGATACTGAAGTTCTTCAGCGCGCGCTTCAGCAGGTCAAGGTCATTCGTCCCCACAGCGAGCCCCATCCCGATGATAGGTCCCATGAGCGGGGAGATGAGCATCGCACCGATGATGACAGCAGTCGAATTGACATTGAGACCGAGCGAAGCGATGAAGATCGCTGCGATAAGGATCCAGAGATTAGCTCCACGGAAGGACACCCCACGGGTCACCTCCTCGATGATCACCTGCTCCTCATCCAGATTAGGGCGTAGATTGAAATAAACTCTTATTCGATCGAACGTATTCATATACTCTGTATTTATTATAGTGACTTTGACTTTCGGGGAGCACACTCCCCCACCCAGCTTAGTTAGCCTGAGTCAGCTTGTAGCCCAAGCGTGCCAAGCCCAGCGCTACTCCGATGCGATAGAGACCGAAGAGCGTACGTGCATAGAGCTGGAATGCCATGGGACTCGATGGCTCGGCATTCTCATGACGAAGCTGCGTAAGCGCCAGCTCTGCCAAGCGACGCACCAAGTCGGTATAGCGCTTGGCTTCCTCCGAGCCGCGTAGCATCCCGAGGACATCCTCGAGCACATATTCGTCCAGCTCATCCCAGCCGCGTGCATCACGGAGCTGCGTATAGAGCGCACTACCCAGTGGCTGATAGCGCTGCCAGTCTTCATCCCACAGCACGGCCATCGCCATACCGACGAAGGTCATCCAGCCGAGCGACACCAGCGGGTACTGCTCGAAGTCGGGCACGGCACTGGCCATATAGGGCTGTGCCAGCGCGGGCCACAGCTCGTCGAGGTCTGCCGTCTCTAAGAGGGGACCACGAAGAAACCCCTCCTGCTGTGCAAGCTGCAGTAAGAGGGGCTGAAGTTCACTTGTATATTGCTCGAGGTAGGCTTCCTGTTCGCTCATCGTCTTCTGCTAAATAATGAATTAGGGTTCACAAAGATACGGCATTCACCCCAGCAGAGAAAAAGTACCATTCTCTTGAAGAGAAAAGCGCCTTCTCGTAGTGGTTTTCCTCTGTCTATGTACGTAGTCTTAAAGACCAGGCACGTCAGTCCAAATATCCACGTACGTAGATATTAGGACCACGTACGTAGCCCAAACTTATCTGCCACTCCTCCACAACTTTTATCCCTACGCAGAGCAACAACCTAATAGAGGTTACTTCACAAAGCTATATAGCATTCTTCGCCATCCTATATAGCTCTACCCACGTACTCATATAGGAAGAGGGTGCGAACCTACATTGGTTCGCACCCTCAAGAAATAGTAAGGTACTGCACCGCCCTCTATCGAGAGCGGGCGAATGTGGGGCTATTAGCTCTCGTAGCCCTCTGCCAAGCGCAAGACGTCGCCGAAGACACCACGTGCCGTGACGGCAGCACCGGCTCCGGCCCCTTGGATGACGATGGGCTGGCTACCATAGCTCTCCGTGTAGATCTCGAAGCAGCTATCAGCACCACTCACGCGCCCCAGTGGCGACGTACGGGAGACGAGACGGAGCCCCGCCGAGAGCGTCGCCTCCTGACGCACATCATCCCAGACGATATCCCCGACATAGCGGAGTACTTCATCGGGCTTAGCCGTAGCACGTAGCGCTTCGATGGAAGCCTCCAGCTCACCAAAGCGCGCCCAGAAGTCCTCCAGACTCAGCGAGCGCAAGGCCTCGGGCACGGGATTCTCCCAGCGAACATCCGAGAGTTCGGCGGGTACATCCAGCTCACGCACGAGGATGAGCACCTTGCGCGCTACATCCTCCCCGCTGAGGTCCTCGCGCGGGTCAGGCTCAGTGAGACCAAGACGTGCCGACTCCTCGACGATGGAGCGGAGCGAACGCTCGGGCTCCTCGGTGAGGCGGTTGAAGATATAGCTGAGACTTCCCGAGAAGAGCCCGTGAATGCGTGTGATCCGTTCGCCCGAGAGGTGCAGGAGCTTGAGGTTGTCGATCAGCGGGAGGCCCGCACCGACATTCGTCTCATAGCGATAGCTACGGCGGTGACGCTGGAGCGTATCCCGCAGGTAGCTGTAGTCGGCATAGGGTGCGATGTTCGCCTTCTTATTCGAGGAGACGATATCGAAGCCTTCAGCCGCATAGCGTGCGTAGTGCGAAGCGATGACAGGGGACGAGGTATTGTCCACGAGGATCATATTCTCCAGCGCCTGACGCTGTCCGTAGCTGATGATTGCTTCGGCAAGGTCACCCGAGAAGGGAGCACGCTCCAGCTCGGTCGCCCAATCTGCCTCCACACCCGAAGGACTAAGCAGAAGATGGCGTGAGTCTGCGATAGCGAAGATGCGTAGGTCGATATTCTTCTGTGCGATGAGGAGCTCACGCTGCTGGATAATCTGCCCGATGAAAGCACCACCGACCGTACCGTGACCGATGACCGCCAGATGAATGCGCTTGGGACGCTCAAAGAGCTCGCCGTGGATGACCTTCAGCGCCTTCTCACGCTCTTCATCATCACGCACCAGGAGGCAGAGGGTATTCTCCGGCACCGAGTTGCTGAGGAGGATAGGCAGGATGCGGTTGCGGACAAGAGCACGATAGGGGCGGTCGAACTCCAATAAGTTCAGCCCGATGATGGCGACCACTGCCAGCCCCTTCTCCGCATAGATCTTAGTCACATGACCAGTCTCGAGGTCGTGGTGGAACTCCTGCACGAGGGCTTCCACTGCGCGGTCGGCCTCCTCCTCGTCGACGACAATCGCCGTACCACGCTCCGTAGAACCCTGAGCGATGAGGCTGACACTCACCTCTGCGGCCTCGAACGAGCGGAAGATGCGTGCATCAATCCCCGAGCGCCCAAGCATATTGCGCCCCTCGAAGTGGATGAGCGCCTTACCCGAGAGCGAAGCCAGCGCACGCACGACCTTATCCCGTGGATGGGCCGTGACGAGTGTCCCATTCGACTCCTCACCATAACTGAAGGTATTGAGCACACGCAGTGGGATACCCCGCTCCTGCAGCGGCTCAATCGTCTTGATATGGAGGATCTCTGCGCCGAACTGCGATAGCTCCGCCGCGTCGGCATAGGAGAGTTCGTCGATCTTACGTGCTTCGGCTACGACACTGGGGTTGGCCGTATAGATGCCATCGACATGCGTGTAGTTCTCCATCAGCGAAGCCTCGAGGAAGTTCGCCAAGAGCGCTGCGCTGTAGTTGCTCCCATTGCGCCCAAGCGTCGTGCGACGCCCAGCCTCATCACGAGCGATGAAGCCCGTGACGATAGGTATCACTCCTGCGGGAAGCCCAGCGAAGAGCGCACGACAGCGCTCCCGTGAAGCCTCGGTAAAGACCGAAGCCGATCCGTAGTGGGCATCCGTCACGAGGAAGTCACCCGAGTCAATCGCCACGGCTTCGTAGCCACGGTCCTTGAGCGCCTGAGCGACATACTGCGACGAGAGGACTTCGCCATAGCTCACGAGTTCATCCGCAGTACGAGGAGAGCATTCGCCCAAGAGCGAGATCCCCGAGAGGAGGCGCTCCAGCTGCACACGCTCTGCCTCGAAGCGAAGCGTGGTATCCTGACACTGATGTTCCCAGAAGGCTTGGAGGGCTGCTTCGTAGGGCTCACCAGCGCAAGCCTGCTCCGCGAGAGCGAGCAGGGCATTAGTGCTCTTACCGCGCGCTGAGACCACGACGACGGGAGCTTCGCCAGCGCGATAGTTATCGATGATGATATCCAGCACCGTCAAGATGCCGCTACCATTATCCAGGGACTTCCCCCCGAACTTCAAGATCTTCATGCGTGAGTAGGAAAGTAAGGTCGGATGATATGATTGAGCTGCTCGTACTCCATGAGGAAGGCATCGTGCCCATGGATCGAGTGGATGACAGCGAGACTCACGTCCGCACCCAGCGCACGCAGTGCCTCATAGGTCGCTTCGGCACGGTCATGGGTGAAGAGGAGGTCACTATCGATGGAGACCAGATGGATGGCCGAACGGATGCATGCAAGCGCCTCTACCTCCTCGCAGACCCCGATAGTCGAGGTCAGGTGCGTCATCACATGGTAGGCCGAGAGCTTGAAGCGGCGTGCCAAGGCATCACCATGGTAGAGGAGCCAACTCTCGACGTCGTACTGCCCTGAGCCTGTACCCCGACTATCACGCTGAGCAGCGAAGCGCACATTGAGCGACTGAGGCGTGCGGTAGCACGACATCGCATGGATGCGTGCATCCTCCAGCGGGTGCGAGGAGTGCGCGAGGATCTGCTTCTGGATAAGCGTCTGCGTAAGTAGCCAGTCCGAAGCACGATAGTCGCAAGCGATGGGGAAGATATGCTTCGCCAGCGTTGGGGCGAGATAAGCTATCTGCCACGTAAGCGCTCCACCCATCGAAGCCCCGATGACGGCATAGACCTCCTTCACTCCCAGTGCCTCTAGACCGAGGAGGAAGAGACGAGCGACATCACGTAACTCAAAGGCCTCGGGGTCGTCCGCTTCGCGCCCGTCATAGGCGTTGCCTGGGATATTGAAGGAGAGGATCGTGTAGTGCGTCGGTGAGATAGCGCCCTCCTCGCTGATGAGCTTATTCCACCAGCCCTCGTCGCCTGTGACGGTAGAGTTGCCCGTCAAGGCGTGGCATACGAGGACCAGAGGCGCCGAGCTAAGAGGTGGACCAGCCACCTCATAGCTCAGTACGACCTCGGGATAAGACTCTCCTCGCTCGGAGCGAAAGTCGGGGATAGAGACTTCGTGCAGCATCTTACTTCGTCGCCTTCTTCAGTGCTTGAGCCAGGTCTGCCTTGAGGTCTTCGATACCTTCGAGGCCGATGGAGAGGCGCACCAAGTCGGGGGTGACACCTGCCGAGCGCTGCTGCTCCTCGGAGAGCTGACGGTGCGTCGTGCTGCTGGGGTGAATGATGAGGGACTTCGTGTCGCCGAGGTTAGCCACGATGCGGAAGATCTCCGTATTATCGACGAAGCTCTTAGCAGCCTCATAGCCGTCCTTCAGACCGAAGGTGATGATACAGCCGAAGCCTCCCTTGAGGTAGCGGTCGCAGATCTTATGATGCTGATCCGACTCCAGACCAGGGTAGTTCACCCAAGCGACCTCAGGCTGGCTCTGGAGCCAACGAGCGATCTCAAGTGCCGACTTCGAAGCGTGCTGGATGCGAAGCGAGAGCGTCTCAAGACCCTGGATGAAGATGAAGCTATTCGAGGGACTCAGGCAGCTACCGAGGTCACGCAGCCCTTCGACACGAGCACGGACGATGAAGGCAGCAGGGCCAAACGTCTCGCTGTAGCGCAGGCCGTGATAGCCTGGGCTGGGCTCGGTGAAGTCAGGGAAGTTACCATTCGTCCAGTCGAACTTACCCGAGTCGATCACTGCACCACCCATCGCCGTGCCATTACCGCAGAAGTACTTCGTCAGCGAGTAGATCACGATGTCAGCACCATGATCGATGGGTCGGCAGAGCACAGGCGTCAGCGTATTGTCCACGACGAGGGGGAGGCCGTGAGTATGAGCAATATCAGCTACAGCGGCGATGTCGACAAAGTCGAGCTTGGGGTTACCCAGCGTCTCAGTGTAGACGAGCTTGGTATTGGGCTGGATAGCTGCCTCGAAGTTCTTAGGATCTTGGGCATCGACGAAGGTAGTCGTGATACCGAGGCGGGGCAGCGTGACGCTCAAGAGATTGTATGTACCGCCGTAGACGCTGGAGGAGGCTACGATATGGTCACCAGCACGCAGCAGGGTGAAGATCGTCGTAGCGATAGCGCTCATGCCACTTGCCGTAGCGATGGCACCGACACCACCTTCGAGGGCTGCCAGGCGCTGCTCAAGGACATCGGTCGTGGGGTTATTGAGGCGGGTATAGAGGTAGGCAGGGATCTGCAGGTCAAAGACCCCAGCAGCGTGGTCAGTACTATCAAAAGCGAAGGCATTCGCCTGATAAAGGGGCACTGCAGTGGAGCCGCAGTTTGCAGTTGGATCGAAAGCGTGGTGGAGGGCCAGGGTAGATACGTTCTTGCTCATTGTCTTCGTCGTTGTTTGTGGGGTGAATAGTAATGGGGAATAAATGGGGAGGCGCTATAAAAGCACAGCCCGCTGCAATCATGGACTGCAGCGGGCTTACGTAATATCTTGGAGATTCGACTATGCGAAGTACAGATGTGACGAGCCCGACGCAGACATCATCTGCATCATCATCATCATGGACATCATGTACGTTGTACGCTTCATCTAATACTTCTCTTCTTGAGTTTCTTTGGAGCAAAGGTAATAAAAATTAACTACGCGCCAAACCTCCCATCTCGCAGGAGCTATATATAATGTAGAGACTCCCCCAGCCCTCACGTATGACACGCACGCAGTGTGTCTCGCGTGAAGCCGTCATATTGGCCAAGGGTATATAACGAAGCGAGGCGGTGACCAGCTGGATAGCCAGTCACCGCCTCGCGATGGGTGAGAAGAAAAGATATCGACAGCAGAAGCGAGTACGCACATTCAGAAAAACCACCTAACTCATCTCTTACGTACATACTACACTAACTATACTAAAGCCCATTTTCAGAACTCCAGAAAGGAGGTGTTCCAGCCGCACCTTCCGGTACGGCTACCTTGTTACGACTTAGCCCCAGTCA
>NZ_CALPBU010000009.1:0-63600 GCF_943169685.1 Porphyromonas bobii | reverse complement strand
TATATATATAGCATCAATAGCTCCATTTACCAATAAGATAACACGGCTAAGCAATTTCACTACCTTTGCCCTTAAATAATCTCTAATCACTCATTACATTTAATTCATTACCAAGAATAATGAAGAAGTTCATCCTCGCTGCAGCGTGTATCTTCGCGCTCGGCACCAGCCTCTCCGCCCAAAGCCCCGCCAAGACGGATTCAGTAAAGAAGGAAGCTACAGCCAAATGCTGCTCAGGCAAGAGCAAGCAGTGTGACTGCAAAGCAGGTGCAGCCTGCTCGACACCCGAAGGTGCCAAGGTATGCGAAGCACACCACGCTGCAGTGCAAGACTCGACAAAGTCCTGCTGCAAGACTGATGGCAAGCAAGCTAAGAGCAGCAAGAAGACTTGCTCTAAGTGCCACGATAAGACGGCACAAGACTCCACGAAGTCAACTTGCAAGAGTCAAGGCAACCACGCTAACTGCACCGATAAGGCTTGCCCTGTATGCCACCCTAAGACTCAAGACACCACAAAGTCCTGCTGTAAGAAGAAGTAAATCACTTCCACAGACCTATATCTTCTAAGAAGAGGACGGCGCCCTGCCCGCACAGATGTGCGAGCAGGGCGTTTCCTTTGTAGCCGAGCAAGAGCTTGGTATCAGCCCTCTCCTATAGGCTTTTCTTAAGCACATCCCTGAAGGGGGCGTATCAATCTATATGGTCTCAATTGTTTAATCTTAAAGCCGAGAAAGGTACACTCTGTCTCCTCCTACCGAATTAGTCCACGCCCACAACGAGCGAAGAGCGTCTGCTGTGTTAGCAAGTATGAAGGTGCGGAGTCTGAAAGCTTGTCATAATAGAGGCTTATTTACTGCTGCACATTTGATGGTTATATAGAGTAGGTTGTTGCTCCGCGTAGGGATAAAAGTTGTGGACGAGTGGCAAATAAGTTTGGGCTACGTACGTGGCTCTAATATCTACGTACGTGGACATTTGGATTTACGTACCTAGTCTTTAAGACTACGTGCATAGATGCTGAAAAACCACTACGTGAAGGCGCTTTTCCCTTCACGAGAAGGACACTTTTCCCTTCGCAGGATAAGAGGAATATATGTGATAAGGCGTAGGGCTTGCTCGGTCACTTCGGAGAGGTGTAGCGGGGAGCTGGGCGCACGATGCCTTAGCACTCTAAATAGGAAACAGGACTCTGTGCAACAATCTCCTTAGGGGGCTATCTCACCGAAGGATCTACCTTTTCGTGGTAGAAACGGGCACGATACTCCCCTCTCATTTTGATACGGAGCCGCTACACTCTTTTTATACTGCGTAGGTGAAATAACAAGAAAAAGGTTAACTTTGCAGCCGAAAATGGTGCCCCATCGGTGGGACGTGGATAGATTTGAGATGCTTGCAACCACGAGAAAAAATGCTAAACCCGTCGTCCAGATAGAGCCAATACCTTAGCTCCCATCCCTTACGACAGACTTAGCGCTTCGACCTTGGTTGCCACCTCAACGCAGCTGAGGTCTTTTCGCATCCACCCAAGGGCACGGGACATATTTAACCAACCCATTCAATCAATATAAGATGAGTTATCTCTTCACCTCTGAGTCCGTCTCAGAAGGACATCCCGACAAAGTAGCCGACCAGATCTCGGACGCCATCCTCGACCACTTCATGGCGCTTGACCCGCACTCCAAGGTAGCGTGCGAGACGCTCGTCACGACGGGACAGGTCGTGCTGGCAGGCGAAGTCAAGAGCGACGCCTATGTAGAGCTGCAGGACATCGCACGTGACGTCATCCGTGAGATCGGCTACAACAAGAGCGCTTACTGCTTCGACGCCGATAGCTGCGGCGTACTCTCAGCCATCCATGGTCAGAGTGCCGACATCAACCGCGGGGTCGAGCGCACCGCTCCCGAGGAGCAGGGTGCAGGGGATCAGGGTATCATGTTCGGCTATGCTTGCCGTGAGACCCCCTCTCTGATGCCTCTTACCCTCGACCTCTCCCATGCCCTCCTGGAGGAGCTCGCTCGCATTCGCAAGGAAGAGCTTCACCTCATGCCCTACCTTCGCCCCGACGCTAAGAGCCAGGTGACGGTAGAGTACTCCGACGAAGGTAAGCCCCTGCGTATCGACACGATCGTCATCAGCACCCAGCACGACGACTTCATCCAGCCTGCTGATGCGACTGCCGAAGCACAGGCCATCGCTGATGCTGAGATGCAGGCACGCATCACGGAGGATATCCGTCGCGTACTCCTACCCCGTGTCTTAGCGCGCTACCCTGAGGATGTACAGCGTGCCTTCGACAGCGAGACGAAGCTCTTAGTCAACCCCACGGGTAAGTTCGTCATCGGTGGTCCCCACGGAGATACTGGTCTCACGGGGCGTAAGATCATCGTCGACACCTACGGTGGTAAGGCTGCCCATGGTGGTGGTGCCTTCTCGGGTAAGGATCCCTCTAAGGTAGACCGCTCTGCAGCCTATGCTGCTCGCCACATCGCGAAGAACCTCGTCGCTGCTGGCGTCGCTGACGAAGTCCTCGTACAGCTCGCTTACGCTATCGGGGTTGCAGAGCCTATCAGCATCTTCGTCAACACGAATGGGACGAGCCACGTCTCCCTCAGCGATGCAGAGATCGCCAAGCTTGTAGACGAGGTCTTCGATCTCCGCCCCTATGCTATCGAGCAGCGTCTCAAGCTCCGTGCTCCTATCTATCGTGAGACAGCCAGCTACGGGCACTTCGGCCGCGAGCCTCGCAAGGTCACGAAGTACTTCTCGACGAATAGCCGTGGCAATGTCGCCCACGAAGTCGAGCTCTTCACCTGGGAGAAGCTGGACTACGTAGACACGCTCCGCCAGCGCTTCGGTCTCTAATCCCCCTACCGGCACCGCCTCGCCCCTCTCGCTACCACTTCGATCGTGGAGCAAGGGGCGAGGCGGTTCCGCTTTTTTAGCTATCTTTGCGTGCAAAGCAGAGCTAAAGAGGCCCTGCGTAGCATCACTAATCACGTCAATGATACTGAGGTCTTCGCTCCCCACGAGCGACACAAGATATAAGAAAGCCGGATGTCAAGCTCTGCTTGGTAGACGGCTTTTCTCTTTATAAAAGCCTCGAGCAATCCCTTCTACACTCCATTCTCACAAAGTATCCATCCTATGCAAGACTACAAGAGAGCTACCCTAATCCTCGATGACGGCAGTCGCTTCGAGGGGTATTCCTTCGGCTACGAAGCCCCCGTAGCAGGCGAGGTCGTCTTCAACACCGCCATGACGGGCTACACCGAGAGCTTTACGGACCCCAGCTACCGAGGCCAGATCCTCGTGATGACCTACCCTCTGGTAGGTAACTACGGCGTCCCCTCTCCCAAGCACGATGAAAACGGTATAGCCTTCTTCCGCGAGAGTGATGAGATACATCCCTTAGGGATCATCGTCTCCGACTACTCCGAGGAGTACAGCCACTGGAACTCTGAGGGCTCACTCGGTGACTGGCTCCGTCGTGAGAAGGTCTTCGGCCTCACGGGCATTGATACGCGTGAGCTCGCTAAGACCCTTCGCGAAAAGGGCTCGATGAAGGGGAAGATTCTCCTCGAGGGCTGCGAAGATATCCCGTTTGATGACCCCAACGCACGTAATCTTGTAGCTGAAGCTTCTCCCAAGGAGGTCACGATCTATGGTAATGGCCCTAAGAAGGTCGTGCTCGTAGACTGCGGTGCGAAGAACAATATTGTCCGCAACCTCATCCACCCAGAGATCACGCTCTACCGCGTACCCTGGGACTATGATTTCAATCAGATTGATTTCGACGGGCTCTTCCTCTCAAATGGCCCTGGCGACCCCAATAAGTGTAGCGTCACCGTCGAGCATATCCGCAAGGCCTTCGCTAAGGAGAAGCCTATCTGCGGGATCTGCATGGGCAATCAGCTCCTCGCCGCAGCTGCAGGAGCAAAGATCAGCAAGATGAAGTACGGACACCGTAGCCACAACCAGCCTGTACGCGAGGTAGGTACGAACCGCTGCTTCATCACCAGCCAAAATCACGGCTATGCCGTAGATGCCTCCACCCTCGGCGAGGGCTGGCGTGAGAAGTATGTCAACCTCAATGACGGCACGAACGAAGGGATCTGCCACGAGCGCCTGCCCTTCTTCTCTGCTCAGTTCCACCCCGAGGCCTGCAGTGGCCCGACCGATACGCTCTTCATCTTCGAGGAGTTCCTCAACCTGCTTTAATTACCCCTCCCAATAGCACGAGACAATGATCGACAAGAATAAGATACAGAAGGTACTGCTCCTCGGATCGGGAGCACTGAAGATCGGTGAAGCTGGCGAGTTTGACTACTCCGGCTCACAGGCACTCAAGGCCATGCGCGAAGAGGGGATACGCACCGTACTCGTCAACCCCAACATCGCCACGGTACAGACCTCCGAAGGCATTGCTGACGAGATCTACTTCCTCCCCGTCACCCCCTTCTTCATCGAGAAGGTCATCGAGAAGGAGCGTCCTCAGGGAATTCTCCTTGCCTTCGGTGGACAGACGGCTCTCAACTGCGGTGTAGCACTCCATCAGAGCGGCGTCCTCGAGAAGTATAACGTCGAGGTCCTGGGTACGCCCGTCGAGGCCATCATGAACACGGAAGACCGTGACCTCTTCGCTCGCAAGCTCGATGAGATCAGCGTCAAGACGATCCAGAGCCACGCCGTAGAGACGACCGAAGATGCACGCCGTGCAGCCCAAGAGCTGGGCTACCCCGTCATCATCCGTGCCGCCTACGCTCTCGGTGGCTTGGGTAGCGGCTTCTGCGACAACGAAGCTGAGCTTGACGAGCTATGCAGTAAGGCCTTCGCCTTCTCCCCTCAGGTCCTCGTAGAGAAGAGCCTCAAGGGCTGGAAGGAAGTCGAGTACGAAGTCGTACGTGACTGCTACGACAACTGTATCACCGTCTGTAATATGGAGAACTTCGACCCACTCGGTATCCATACCGGTGAGAGTATCGTCGTCGCTCCCTCGCAGACGCTGACGAATAACGAATACCACAAGCTCCGCGAGATCGCCATCCGTATCGTGCGCCACATCGGCATCGTCGGGGAATGTAATGTGCAGTACGCCCTCGACCCCGAGAGCGAAGACTATCGTGTCATCGAGGTCAATGCACGCCTATCGCGCTCCTCGGCCTTGGCATCTAAGGCTACGGGCTATCCGCTGGCCTTCGTCGCTGCTAAGCTTGGCTTAGGCTACGGACTCTTTGAGCTGAAGAACTCCGTGACGCGCACGACCCCCGCCTTCTTCGAGCCCGCACTGGACTATGTCGTGTGCAAGATCCCTCGCTGGGACTTAGGGAAGTTCCACGGCGTATCTCGTGAGCTCGGCAGTAGCATGAAGTCCGTCGGGGAAGTCATGGCTATCGGCCGCACCTTCGAGGAAGCGATGCAGAAGGGCCTGCGTATGATCGGCCAAGGCATGCACGGCTTCGTAGGCAACAACACGAAGGAGATCCCCGCTGACGAGCTGGATAAGGCACTCAAGGCACCCACCGACACGCGTGTCTTCGCCATCAGCCAGGCACTGCACGCAGGATATACCATTGAGCAAATCCATGCGCTGACGAAGATCGACTGCTGGTTCCTCGACAAGCTCCAGAGTATCGTCCGCACCTCCCAGCGCCTCGGTGAAGTCGCTGCTATCGATAAGCTCCCTTACGAACTCCTGCTTCGTGCCAAGCGTCAGGGCTTCTCAGACTTCCAGATCGCACGCTTCGTCCTCGCAGATAAGGGCGTGAAGGCTGGGGACAAGGAAGCCCTTGCCGTGCGCTCCCAGCGCAAGCAGCTGGGCATCGTCCCCGTCGTCAAGCAGATCGATACGCTTGCAGCCGAATATCCCGCAGAGACGAACTACCTCTACCTCACTTATAGCGGCACGCACAGCGACATCAACTATGAGGGAGACGGACGCTCCGTCGTCGTCCTCGGCTCGGGTGCTTACCGCATCGGGAGCTCGGTAGAATTCGACTGGTGTGGTGTCAACGCCCTGCAGACGATCCGCGAGCAAGGCTACCGCTCGGTGATGATCAACTACAACCCCGAGACTGTCAGCACGGACTACGATATCACCGACCGTCTGTACTTCGATGAGCTAACCTTCGAGCGCGTACTTGACATCCTTGATCTGGAGACACCACGCGGTGTCATCCTCTCTACGGGTGGACAGATCCCCAACAACCTCGCTCTCAAGCTCCACTCACAGCGCATCCCCATCCTCGGGACGCAGGCTGAGGACATCGATAATGCAGAGGACCGTCACAAGTTCTCCGCCATGCTCGACGAGCTCGGCATCGACCAGCCCCGCTGGCAGGAGCTGACGAGCCTCTCGGATATCGACCAGTTCATCGCCGAGGTTGGCTTCCCCGTCTTAGTGCGTCCCAGCTACGTCCTCTCGGGAGCAGCGATGAATGTCTGCTCCAACCAAGAAGAGCTCTACCGCTTCCTCGAGCTGGCTGCCGATGTATCCAAGGAGCACCCCGTCGTGGTGAGCCAGTTCATCGAGCACGCTAAGGAAGTCGAGATCGACGCCGTAGCCCAGCGCGGTGAGATCGTCGCCTACGCCATCAGCGAGCATATCGAGTTCGCAGGAGTGCACTCGGGTGACGCTACGATTCAGTTCCCAGGTCAGAAGCTCTACGTCGAGACGGTACGCCGCATCAAGCGCATCAGCCGCCAGATCGCCGAAGCGCTGCACATCTCGGGGCCGTTCAATATCCAGTTCCTCGCCAAGGGCAACGAGATCAAGGTCATCGAATGTAACCTCCGCGCCTCACGCAGCTTCCCCTTCGTGAGCAAGGTGCTGAAGATTAACTTCATCGAGCTCGCCACGCGCATCATGCTCGGGCAACGAGTTGAGAAGCCCAATAAGAGCGCCTTCGACCTCGACTATGTAGGGATCAAGGCATCGCAGTTCTCCTTCGCTCGCCTGCAGAAGGCCGACCCTGTGCTCGGCGTCGACATGATGAGTACGGGTGAAGTCGGTTGCCTCGGTGACGATACGAACGAAGCGGTACTGAAGTCAATGCTCTCCGTCGGCTACCGCATCCCCCAGCGCTCCGTCCTCCTCTCCACGGGTGGCTACAAGCAGAAGGTCGACATGCTCGATGCAGCCCAGCTCCTGCACAACAAGGGCTATGCGCTCTACGCTACGCAGGGTACGCACGACATGCTGGCTGAGAACGGCATCCCCTCTACGCTGGTCTTCTGGCCTACCGACGAAGGGAAGCAGCCCCAAGCCCTCGACCTCCTGCATGAGCGCAAGATCGACATGGTGGTGAACATCAATAAGAACCTCACCGCTGGCGAGCTCACCAACGGATACCGTCTGCGTCGCGCGGCCATTGACCTCAACATCCCGCTGCTGACCAACGCTCGTCTGGCTTCGGCCTTCATCACCGCCTTCTGCACGCTCCCCATCGAGGATCTGCAGATCAAGAGCTGGGCCGAGTACAAGTAAGCGCAAGGCTCTCCCTAATAGCTCATCCCCCTGGAGGCTCCTCAGAGTGCTTCAGGGGGATGGTCTTTCTGACCGGGAAGAGGAAGGCTAAAAAGCCTCGGGAATACCCACTGAGAAGGCGCTGAATATGCGGCGATAAATCTCTGTGCACACAGCGATAAATTTTCGTATATGCGAAAATTTCTTTGCGCATATACGCAGGGGTTTCCCCAAGCTATGGGCGCTCCTATTCACCTTCTCTCACGCGATAAAGCGACGGGCATCCACTCGCTTCGCACTCGCCTCGGCACGACATCAGCCCGCACTGCGAGATGCTCCACGAATGATAGTATCTTTGCACAGTGAGTCCGCAGAGGCTTCACCGACTACAAGACAATCAAGCAACTTCAAGCTATGCGCATCCTGACCATCATACCCGCCCGCTACGCCTCGACCCGATTCCCAGGCAAACCCCTCGTAGATATCGGGGGTAAGCCTATGATCATCCGTGTCGTAGAGCGCGCCCTCGCTGTGTGCCCCGATGTCGTCGTCGCCACCGACGATGAGCGGATCTTCTCCACGGTCACCGAGCGGAGCTACCGCGCCGTGATGACTTCGCCCGACCACCAGTCGGGCACCGAGCGCTGCCTCGAAGCCTACCAGCTCCTCGGAGAGCCCGCAGATGTCTTGATCAATCTACAGGGAGATGAGCCCTTCATCGCCGACGAGCAGATCCGACTCCTTATCTCGGCCTTCGACGACCCCTCGGTAGATCTGGCGACCTTAGCCCAGCCCTTCCCCTCCACGGCGACCAACGAAGAGCTGGCTAACCCGAACGCCGTCAAGCTCGTGCGTAGCACCTCCACGGGCTATGCACTCTACTTCAGTCGCTCCGTCATCCCCTATCTCCGCTCAGTCGAAGGGCCTTGGGCGAAGGAACATACCTTCCTCAAGCACATCGGGCTCTACGCCTTCCGCACCCACGTCCTCCCGAAGATACAGAGCCTCCCCGCCTCCCCACTGGAGGAGAACGAGCGTCTCGAGCAGCTCCGTTGGCTCGAGGCTGGGCTGCGCATCCGTGTTATGCTCTCTGACCAAGAGTCCATCGGCATCGATACGCCCGAAGACCTCAAGCGCCTTCCACTCTAATCCCTCCCCATAGCCTCCTCCCGACCGTGATCGATCAGCAGACCCGACAGCGCATCCTCGACTCCGCACAGATCTTCGATGTCGTCAGCGACTTCATCAGCCTACGCCGCCAAGGTGTGAGCTACGTCGGGCTGTGCCCCTTCCATAGCGATAGGAATCCCTCCTTCTACGTCAATCCTGCTAAGAATATCTGCAAGTGCTTCTCCTGTGGCGAAGGCGGTACGCCGCTGAACTTCATCATGAAGCACGAGCAGCTCTCCTATTCGGATGCGCTCAAGTACCTGGCGAAGAAGTACAATATCGAGGTCGTCGAGCGCGAGGAGAGCGAAGAGGAGAAGCAGCGCAATAGCGAGCGTGAGAGCCTCTTCATCATCAATGACTACGCAGCGAAGTACTTCCAGACGCAGCTTACCGAGACCGAGGAAGGGCGTACGGTGGGACTTGCCTATTTCCGCGAGCGTGGCATCCGCCCTGAGACCATCGAGCGCTTTGGCCTCGGCTACGCCCCCGAGTCGAAGACTGCCTTCACGGAGCAAGCCATCAAGTCGGGCTACCCGCTGAAGCGCCTCGCCGAAGTCGGACTATCCATCGAATATGAAGACCACCCCGGCAAGGCTATCGACCGCTTCCGTGGGCGCGTCATCTTCCCTGTGCGCAACCTCAGTGGGCGCTATGTAGCCTTCGGTGGGCGCGTGATGAGTAAGACGGCTAAGACCGCCAAATACGTCAACTCCCCCGAGAGCCTCATCTACTCGAAGAGCCGTGAGCTCTACGGCCTCTATTGGGCAAAGAGCGCGATCTCCAAGCTCGGCAAGTGCTACCTCGTCGAAGGCTATACCGATGTCCTATCTATGTATCAGGCGGGGATTGAGAATGTCGTCTCCTCTTCAGGTACAGCCCTCACGATCGATCAGATACGCCTTATCCGTCGCTTCACCACGACCATCACCGTGCTCTACGACGGCGATGCCGCGGGGATCAAGGCCGCCCTGCGTGGTATTGATCTCCTGCTGGAGGAAGGCTTCCGCATCAAGGTCGTGCTCCTGCCCGATGGCGAAGACCCCGACTCCTTCGCACGTAGCCACAGCAATACCGAGCTACAAGCCTATTTGGATGAGCACGAGACGGACTTCATTCACTTCAAGATCGACCTTTATCACGAGGAGATGGAGCGGGATCCCCTGCGCCGAGCTGAGCTGATATCCGACATCATGCGCAGCATCGCACTCATCCCCGACACCATCCAGCGTGCTGTGCTGATACAAAGCTCTTCGACAGCTCTGAGAATGAGCGAAGAGCTCCTGCAGTCCGAGGTCAATAAGCTCCGACGTCAAGGTGTGACCGCTCAGGGCTTCACCTCCCCGCAGCGTACAGCGCCAGTCGCTCCCCCGACTCCATCTGCACCTGTCCCTCCGCCCTTCACGGAGCCGACACCCACCGAGCCTGCTCCGTCATCCGATGAATATCTCAGCCCGCTGGTCGTCGAAGAAAGTATCAAGCCCTTCGAGCGTGAACTCATGCAGCTGCTCCTACTCTACAGCGATCGTGAGATCATCATCCCCCAGGGCTTGGGTACTCCAGAGTTCGAAGACGAGATTTATCCCGAGCAGGACTCTACTTTTATCCTCAGCTACTTCATCGAGCGCGAGCTCATCATGGTCGGCGCAGACCAAGAGTATTCCCCACTCTTTGCCCGCTTCATGGCTGAGCTTCGCAGTGAGTGTCTCGAGAAGCAGATCTCCCCTGCGACCTACTTTGCCAACCATCCCGAGGCGCCACTCCGAGAGATTACGACAGCTCTCCTTGCCGAGAGCGATCTCTTAGAATACCGCCCCGACCAAGATCTCCACATCGGTGGGGCTGGTAGCTCCTTCTCCTCCCGCATCCTCAGCGAAGAGGAAGAGCGCGAAGAAGAAGCCCGCAAAGAAGCTCGCTACTTGGGTTCACTTGCCCTACGCGCTTGCAACAGCTATAAGATGGCGCTCTTAGTGCGATTCATTGACGGGCTACATCAGGAGATCAAGCAAGCCCAGCGAGCAGGTGACAGCACAAAGATCCTTGAGTGTATGACCGAGATCACGCGCCTCAATGTCCAGAAGCGTCGCCTCTCCGACCTCCTCGGTGAACGCACAATCATTGGATAACTACCCCACATCAAAGCAACAAGGGCGAAGGCTTATGGTAAGCCTTCGCCCTTGTCGTATAGGAGCGCTTCGCGAGGAAGTTAGAGGGGATCTACATCGAAGAAGATCTGCAGACGCTTGCTCTCGGGCATGGAGAGCCGTAGCTGCTGTAGTGCTGAAGCAAAGGCTGCGCGCTCCTCTCGGTAGGACTGCTGGAAAGGACGACGTATGACGATCTGCCTCTGGTAGTAGCCTTCCAAGCGAGCTAAATCAGGAATCTGTGGATCCGTTACGCGCTCATTAGGGAGCAGTCCCTTGAGATACTGCGAGAGGACTAAGGCTGCAGAGGCCAGTAAGCGCTCATCCTTCCCTCGTAGCCAAAGGTGCGTTAGGCGAGTGAATGGTGGGAAGTTCGTTGCTTCACGCTCCGCAAGTACCTCATTGATGAAGGCATCGTAGTCACCTACTTGCAGCGCCTTGATGAAGGCTTGCTCCGTACTACTCGTTTGGATCAAGTAGCGAGGGCAGTCTTCCCGAGGAGCACGGGAGCGAAGTCTAAGCTGATGGAGCAGCTGATAGGCACGCTCCTCCGAGCGAAAGTCTGGTACACCTAAGACAGCATCAAGCTGTACAACGGCAATTAAGCCAATACCCTCCCATATCGGTTGGTTGCGTATAAGCTGGGTACCCAAGAGAATCTCAGCACTTCCCGACTCGATCTGCTCGAGTAGCTCCATACGCTTCTTCTGCGATGAAAAGGTATCGCTGTCGATACGTAGCACTTCATAGGCGGGAAGCTTCTCCTTGAGTTCCTCTTCCACACGCTCGATGCCATATCCTACTTGACGAAGCGCAGGACGAAGACCAGACTTTGTCGCGACTTCAATGGCTCCACAGCTCGGACAAGCCTCGGGTAGCGTAGCTGTGTAACCACAGTAATGGCAGAGTAGCGCTGCGCGAGTGCGGTGATAAGTAAGACTCACATCACAGTTCGGGCACAGCAGGCGGGTTTGGCAGGCATCGCACGTCACATAAGGAGCGTAGCCACGACGATTCTGTAGGAGTAGAACCTTCTTACCTCGAGCTATCGTGGAGCGAATCTCTTCAAGGAGGTAGGGCGTCAGCGTATGTCCCCACTCGACCTCACGTAGCTGCCGTAGGCGCTTAAGATCAATGAGCTCTATGGTGGGTAATACCTGCTGGGATTGCGAACTAGTCTCCGCTGGGAAAGACTCGGGACGTAGTAGCTGATACTTTCCACGCAGGGCATGGAAGAGTACTTCTGCCGAAGGTGTTAGGGAAGTAAGGAGCACTTGAGCCCCTGATTGGTGTGCTCGCCAAAGAGCAACATCGCGAGCATGATAGCGTGGAGCTACGAGCTGTTGCTTATAAAGATACTCCTGCTCCTCGTCAATGATAACCAGAGATAAGCGAGGAAGCGGCACATATATAGCCGAACGTGTCCCCACGACAAGTGCAGGGCCATCGAGCTTAGAGAGACGAAGGTACGTCTCCACTCGCACCGCCTCACCGATGAGACTATGATAGGGATAGTAATTGGCTCCTGCGATCTCGGCAAGTCGCTGCATAAAGCCAGCTGCCGAAGGGACCGAATGCACCGAAGACGTTAGATAGAGCACCTGGCCACCACGAGCCAGAGTCGCAGCGATCTGCCCCAAGATATAGCGCTCTTTATCCTCTGCCGTATGCCCATAATAGAGTGTCACGGGATGGGTCAATGGCTCTATATCAGCAATAGAGGATTCTCTGCTTGAAGGCTCCACTGCTCGCAGTCGACTTACAGGCTCTAAGACCTGCTCCAAGATACCTTTCTCAATGAGAGCACGTAGTTGTGCTTCGCTCTTTGGCACGGCTTCGAGCAAGACGGAGCGGTGTAAGGCGCCTGAATGATCTTGTCCCGTCTCTCGAAGCGCCTCAAGGAAGGCCATCAATAGCTCAGCTTGCCGTGGCGCACGAGAGAGTCCATCGAAGAGAGTTGATAGAGCTCCCTCATCTTCTTGATATTCGGGGGCAAGACGAAGATAGCGGGCGAGCTTCGGACGATAGCGTGGCTGGAGCGCTTCCTCAGTATGTACCGCTCCCAACTCTATGAGATGGAGGAGCGGGCGAGTAAGTCTTCGCTCGACAAGTCGCTCCAGTTGCTCCGTCGTCATCGCCCCCTTCTCGGCAAGTGTATCTAAGATGAGTAGCTCCGCATGAGGAAGTGCGTCTTCTGCCTCAAAGCCTTCCACAAGCGAAAGCATCGTCTTGCTCTCGGGAAGTAGTCCTGAGGGAAGCGCATCTCGAAGGATGGAGCCCAGCGGACAGGCATAATAGTATGCCATCCATTCCCATTGCTTCAGAGTAGCTTCGGGGATGATCGGAGCAGAATCGAGGATTTGCTCGACCTCCTTATATGCCGATATCTCCGCCTCCTTATCCATAGAGAAGACCACCCCCGTATAGTATCGCTTGCCACCAAAGGGCACAACGACTCGACAACCCACGCTGAATCCAGGCGCTTCACTAATAAGCGCCTCGGGAACAGCGTAGCTAAAGAGCCCATCTAAGGCTAAGGGGATGATGACCTCTACTCGGATCATAAAGTAAGCTTAAGTGAAGAGGAGAGCTCGGTAAGTGCAGCGATGAGCAGATCATTCTCCTCGGGGCGCTGCGCTGCAATACGTATCGTGGGGGAAGAGTAGCCAAAGTTCGTCGCATCACGAACCAAAAGCCCGTAGCGCTGCGCTAAGATCTCTTTCAGCTCGGCTCCACTTCCTATCGCTGGATGAGTACAACGCACAAGGAAGAAGTGCGTATCCGTCGGCTGAGGATCGAAGTATGGGAGCGACTTGATGGCATTCCATAGACGCTCACTCTCTACAAAGAGCTGACGTCGGTCCAGTAGGTGCGGGAAGTCATTACGGACGATCCATTCTCCTGCTGAGATGGCGAGCGATCCAACTGACCACGGCGCAGCGTATTCGCTTAGTCGGTCGATGACCTCACTGTGTGCCATCACGTATCCCAAGCGCAATCCCGGCATAGCATAGCGCTTCGTGAGCGAAGCGACAAAGATCACGTTGGGGAAGCGCCGTATGGTTTCTTGGGGATCAGGAAGAGCAGCCTCCGTGAAGTAGCTGTAGGAGCTATCGATGACGAAGTAGATCTGCGGGTAGCGACTCCAAAGTGACTCTAAGAAGTCCTGCGAATAGACCTGCCCCGTAGGGTTATTCGGCGAGCAAAGCCAATAGACTCCCGCAGGAGCATCTTGACCGGGCTCGAAAGTCTCCAGCTCACGCTGCTCACGTGCAAAGAGTCTTCCCGCATCTCTATATTCACTGAAGGTCGGATCAGGGCTATAATAATGTACAAGCTCTCGATAAGCCTGTGCGATGAGGTAGATCCCTTCGGTCGCACCACTTGTCACGAGCACCTCGCCATCAGCTAATCCGTGATGCTTCGCAAGCGATTTCCCAAGTAAAGCTGCCGTAGGCTCAGGGTACGAACCAATACGATCGATCTCTCCTCTGAGGTATTCCCGCAGCGAAGTCGGGTCCGTGAGGCTCGTTACATTTGAGCTGAAGTTCGCACGTATCCGCTCATAGCGGTGGAGGTCATCGCCGTGTCCGTCTCTCATCGCTCAAGTAGCTGATAGATTCGCTCCAGATCGACGTGCTGGCGGAGGTGTTCGGCGAGCTTGTCGTACTGAGTTTCCTTGAAGGTGGCATAGTCTTGCCCCGCAGCTTGCTCATGAAGGCGCTCAGCGAAGGGCTGAAGCAGTCGCTCGATAAAGATCTCATTGTCAAGAATGCCATGCAGGTAGGTGCCCATACAATGATCTCCGACGCAGTAGCCCTCAAGACGGCCATCAGACATCTTGACTAAGGGCGAGGCATCGAAGCCATCTACGACACGGCTTCTCCCCATATGGATCTCATAGCCACTGCAGGGGACGTCGCTACCGATGAGAGTGAAGGTCGCTTGTGTAGTTACCTTCTCGGCAGCCATCTCCGTTGCGATCGGGAGCAAGCCTAAGCCTGGCAGACGAGTTAAGTCACCCTCTACCCCATCTGGGTCGTAAACCTCTTGGCCTAAGATCTGATACCCGCCACAAATACCGAGGATCGTCTTCCCTGCACGGTGAGCGCGGATGATAGCTTGAGCTACTCCGTTGCGGCGCAGCTCATACAGGTCCGAGAGGGTGCTCTTGCTCCCAGGCACAATGATGATATCTGCCTGCTGCAGCTCCTCTACATTGTTCGTATAGAAGAGATGAACGCGCTCATCTTGCTCGAGGCGCGCGAAGTCGGTGTAATTGGATATGTAGCGAAGCAATACGACTGCCACATTGACCTTCCCCTGCTGAGCGGAGAAAGCTCGCTTGGAGAGGGCGACGGAATCCTCTTCTTCGATGTGCACGTCATTCATGTACGGTACGACTCCAAGTACAGGCACGCCGCAAAGTGACTCCAGAAGCTGGCGCCCTTCGTCGAAAAGACGCAGGTCACCGCGGAACTTATTGATGATGACTCCTACGATCAGCTCCCGCCACTCAGGCTTCTGCAGCATGATCGAGCCATAGACTGAGGCGAAGACTCCTCCACGATCGATGTCGGCGACAAGGATTACCCGAGCGCCAGCATACGCAGCCATCGGCATATTCACAATGTCCGAGTCCTGGAGGTTCAGCTCGGAGATACTCCCTGCACCTTCGAGTACGATGGGGTTGTAGCGAGAAGCCAAGCGATCAAAGGCAGCATGCACTTCGCCACGAAGCTCACCTCGCCCCACGGTACGGAAGTATTGGTACGCATCTTTATTGCCGATGGGGCGCCCATGCAGGATGACCTGGGACGTCTTATCTGAGCTGGGCTTGAGAAGCACAGGATTCATATCCGTATGACAAGGGATACCTGCGGCCTCAGCTTGCACAGCTTGCGCACGGCCCAACTCTAATCCCTCGGGTGTAACGAAGGAGTTTAGAGCCATATTCTGCGCTTTAAACGGTGCAGGTCTGTAGCCATCTTGCTTGAAGATGCGACAAAATCCGGCCGTGAGAATACTCTTCCCCACGTCACTTCCTGTACCGACGAGCATCAGCGGTGCCAGTCGTTTGCTCTCGATCTTATCCATTATTCAGCGGGGGTTGGCTGCTTTTTCTTGCGCTTGTAGCTGAAGGCCTGCCAGCGATCTTCTGGCCAGCCCTGCTGATGCATCTCCCATTTGGCCGAGACGAAGAGCCAGTCGCTCATTCGATTGACCCAAGGGATCAGCCCCTCGGGAAGTGGATCCAGTCGCTCCAAGGTCCATAAGCGGCGCTCGGCACGTCGTGCGACGGTGCGTGCCAGCTGCATTTCGGCCGAGAGGATCGTGCCGCCCGGGAGGATGAAGAAGCCATTCTCTGGGATCTCAGCCATCAGACGCGCCGTCTCAGCTTCCAACTCCTCGACCCACTGCAGGTCGAAGTGGTTGGGATTCTCTTCGCGGCGCTCGCTACGTGTAGCGATAAGGCTCATGGCTTGCATGATGCGCATCTGCACTTCGCCGAAGAAGCGGTGACGGGGATCTTCCGTAGGGATGTGGGCTCTTATCAATCCAAGGTGGGCATTGAGTTCGTCCATCGCACCGTTAGCTTCGATACGTGGATCATCTTTGGGGACTCGCTCGCCACCGAATATTCCGGTGGTTCCCTTGTCTCCGGTTTTGGTCATTATTCTTGCCATTACTTGTCGTGTAAGCTTGAGGTTGGGCGGATATCGCCCCGACAAAAATAGCGCAATTCCACCGTATAGCACGTGTGCAAAGGCATTCACCAAGCAAGTGAATGAAGCACTACTCACGCCCACCCCTCGAAGCACCTTCGGAGCGAAGCAAAAGCTGTTCATTCGCCCTTCCATTGCCCCGTCTCTATCCTCTTCAATGACTCGCTGAAAAAAACACCTCTACTTTCCCTCAGAAATACCTCTACTTTTCAATGAAAATACCTCTACTTTTCGGGAGAAATACCTCTACTTTCTGGAAGAAGTAGAGTAACATTCGGAGAGAAGTAATATAACTTCCGTCAGAAAGTAATATAACATTCGACCGAAAGTAATATAACATTCAGTGAGAAGTAATATAACATTTGACTGAAAGTAATATAACATTCAGTGAGAAGTAATATGACATTTGGAAGGAGGGTATATACCCTTGGGAAGCATACACCTTATTGCGCTCGGGGAAGTAGCTTGGAGAGGCTTTGCTTTCCCCTACTCTTCTTCCCCCTTTCTCCTCCCTCCAAAAAGAATCCGCCCCTCGAAGGACGGACCTTCGAGGGGCGGATCATGAGGGAAGTATTACCGAAGAGGCTTACTCCATAACAGGGAAGCGGAAGGGCTTACCTGCATTGTCGACGAAGGTAGCACCCTGGAGGCTGGGGAAGTGGTGTGCACCAGCAGACCAGTCCCAGATCTGAGTCTCATCCTCCGTGACCTTACCTGTAGCAGGATCATACTTCTTACCATTCATAGGATAGTATGCTACGAGGTTCGTATCCTTAGGATCAACCGTCTTCCAGACGTTTGCTGCGATCTGAGCTGGGGTACGTGCGACCTTGTAGAATCGCAGTTCGCGCATCAGACCACGCGTGGTGCTGAGCCAGAAGCCACCAAGTTTGTAGTCTCCATCGCGTACAGGCTGCGAAAGCACCTGACGGCCGTTGCAGTAGACTGAGACGTTCGCCCCGTCATAGACGAAGGAGAACATGTACCACTTGTTGTCTTCGAGAGGCATGATATCCTTCGAGAGCGAGAGGTCAGTACCACCCGTGCGGAAGAACGAACCATCCTTGCCGACGACAGGGTAGATTTCGCTCTTGTCATCCGAAGCACCGACGAACTTCGTACCAGCAAGTGCACCATTGATATTGCTGCGCTTGACCATGACTTCCATCGTCCACTGGGGAACAAGGATATCTTCTGCGAAGTAAGCAGCGATCTCATTGCCCGTATTGATGCTGAGAGCCTTCGTCTCGGTAGCTTGGTCGACGACGATGATCGCTTCACTTTGACCGCCGATAGCGTGAGGATTGCTCCCCTGCAGCTGGATGGGCAGAGCGAAGACTTCACCACTTGAGAAGGTAACTGCCTTCAGCTTGACGGGGATCGAAGCCGAGGTCTGACCTGCGGGAATAGTCACCGAAGCAGGAAGCTCATACATCGTCGAAGGAAGAAGCTTGTAGCTCGTCCCGTTCTTAGCGTTATAAGCGTCGAGCTGTGCCTGTGAGCCGACGGAGAAGTTCACCGTGACGGTAGACGTAGCAGGCTTGACAAGGCTTACACGAGGGCCATTTGCATCCTGCGATGCACCACTAAGGAGGAAGATCTGCGTCTGCTCCTGACCGTGGATATAGATCCCCTGCTCGCTCTGATGATCCTTTGCGGGATCGTTGTAAAGCTCATTCTGACAGCTACCAAGAAGGCTTGCTGCGAGGAGCGCATATACTATTCTTTTCATCAAACTCTTGTTTTCTCTATTAGCCATTATTGGAAGTCTGCCTTCTGGGTGTCGCTGACGCGATTACCGGCATTGAGAGCCTGGCGAAGGAAGCGATAACTGCCACCCTCCGTATCAAGCTCCATGTGATAAGTACCGATACCAGCGATACGCTTGCCATTAGGCATGAGCATCGTAGCATAGTCCATGATCTGACGACCGGCATCCAGCTTCTGAATCTCAGGGTTAGAGCTCGTATAACGAGGGAAACCACCCGTCTTAGAGTACTTCTGGAACTCCAGCGTGAGGAAGGTCTTACCCTCCCAGTTGTCGAGCTTCGAGCCCTGACGAACCTTATTCAGAGCTGCATAAGTCGTAGACTCATCATAAGCCTGATAGACATAGAAGTCAATCATCTTAGAGGCTTCGGTGGAGAGCTTATAAGGCTCACCGTCGAAGAGGATGATTCGGCCCTTGGGGTGAAGACGATCATAGAGCGTCTTGACGAAGGTGTACATACCGATATTGCGCTCCGAAGAGGCATCAATGATATCTGCCTCTGCACCTACATAGTCAGCAGCGGGATACTTCTTCCAGTCATAGTGATAGGTCTCACCACCATCTTCATAAGACTGAAGAGCAGTAGCCAGATTACCAGAACCACCATAATAGGGTTCGTAGTCGATATCGAAGCCGTCGAGGTTGTACTTCTCGATGGTATCACAGATAGCATTAGCATAAGCCTTGACACCTTCGAGGAAGTCACCACCACCCTTCTCCGTGATCCAATAGTCCGTAGCGGTCTTACCCTTAGGAGTAAGCTGGTCACCGACATTAGAAACAATCCAGCAAAGGAGGACCTTACCACCCTTGACGTCTTGGAAGAGCTTGAGGTCAGTCTTCTGATCCTCGGTCAGCTCGCCATGCGTACCCCAGAGAGATACGATATCGACGCTATCGGGAAGCATACGGAGGTACTTCTGTGGATCCGTACCCTTAGCCGTCCAGCCACCGAACCAGCCGAAGCCACGTACGTGAGGCGTCTGCTTCCATGCACGGAGCTCGCTGTAATACTTCTGTTGCTCTGCGGTGAGCTGATCGGCACTCGTCAACTCAATGAAGGGAATGGCTCGCTTGAGGTCCTTCTGATTGTCGAAGGTCAAGCGCTCATCATCAGTCCACTTGCTACAAGCGACAGAGGCGAGGGCCATAGCTGCGACAAGCGCATATTTAAGCATCTTCATAGATGATTCGTTTTAGAGTTACTGATTAGGACGATTGTCACGCACCCACCACAGCGGAGTCTTACCGAGGTCCACACCACCAAGGAGAGAGGGGATGACTTTGAGGTTGGGGTTGCTATCGTAAGCTGATGCAGGGAAGGAGAAGCGCTCAGGAGCACGCATGCTGGCATCTCCACCGATACGCGAAGGAGCTCCGGTATCAGCTGGCTTCATGATGAAGGGATAGCCCGTACGACGATATTCCGTCCATGCTTCATAAGCATTGGGGAAGAGCGCAAGGTACTTCTGCGTGATGATCTTCTGAAGCTGTACTTCCTGCAGGTTACGAGTAGCATCTACATCATTCCAGTTGGGAGAGACATTACCAGAGGAGATGTTATCGCTATATCTGCTCGAAAGGTAAGGGTTGTAAGCTACGGTAGTTGCAGCGGGCAATACCCCCGTCTGAGCCAGATAAGCCGTAGCATCTCCAGCGCCAGCTTCGGCGAAGGACTGACGGACACCCTGCTCATAGTAAGACTGTGCCGTCCCCGTAGAGATCAGACCGTAAAGAGCGGCCTCAGCCTTGAGGAAGAACGTCTCCGAAGCACGGAACCAGTAGAGAGGCGTTTCCGTAGAGAAGTTAGGCTTCGAAGCGTACTGAGCAGTATTAGCACCTTCCTTCTTCGACTCGTTGTTGGTCGGAGGGAGGAAGTAGTAGCCTGGTATATTGCGGTAAGTACCCTTCGTGAAGTACTTCTCAAGACGTGGGTCATTGTAGCCCTGGAGGTAAGACCAGATAGTAGCACCCATACGCGTCTCATTGTACTGATCTACAGAGATGAGTGCTGGGTGTGCCAGAGGCTGCTTATCGGAGTTACCGATCTTAGCCTCGTCAGCCGTAGTCTCAATAACGCCACCATTGGAAGCATCCAAAGCCTTTGCGATGTATTCCTTAGCCAGTGCGGCATCCTTGAAGTGGACACGGACAGCCATACGCAGCATCAGGGAGTTCGCAAGCTTAACCCACTTGCTGGCATCACCGTTATAGACGAGATCATTACGGGAGAGAACGGACTCACGAGCTTCGCGTAGGACTGCTGCACTCTTCTCCAGATCCGCAAGCATACCCTTATAGACCTCCTGCTGAGAGTCAGGAGTAGGCGTGATGTCACCGCTACCAGCCTTCGTATATACGATAGGGCCAAAGGCATCGGTAGCACGTAGCCAACCCACAACCTTCACGATATTGGCCATCGCCAGGACCTGCTGAGCCTGCAGGTTATCCTTAGCACGGCTTGCCTGGATGTGGATGGGGAGCCAAGATTTCGCTACATCCCCGTAGAGGAGACCGTAGAGGATGCTCATACGTCCATTGGTGAACGTCCAGGTACCTTCCGTGTTAAAGTTCCAGTTATTATTATTCCCGTAGTAGCCTACATAGTTCCCCGTAGAGATAAGCTCGAGGACCTGCATGCTATTACCAGGCCCCGTTTCGCCAGCGACGCCGATAGGCATGACCGAGCGCTGAAGGCTCATCATAGCCAAGCCATAAGCAAGACCACCCTGGTTGAGCTCCTCATCGGTAACACCGACACGGCTGGTATTGATATCTTCCTGATTGCAGGAGGCGAAGACCAGCGCTGAGGCCATCGCCAAAGCGGGAAGGACTAATTTCTTGAAGTTCTTCATTTCATTTCTTCTTTATCTGATAAGATAAGTACTCGACTTAGATGCCGACCTTGATGCTGGCACCGATAGTGCGCTGGCTGGGGAGCATGAAGTAGTCATAGCCCTGACCAAACGTACCCGTAGCCCCCGTGAGTTCAGGATCGTAAGGAGCCTTATTATAGATCATCCAAAGGTTCGTAGCGTAGACAGAGAGAGCTACATTCTTAAAGGTCTTGCCAAGGAAGTTCTTAGGCAGGCTGTAAGAGAGGCTCAGCTCCTGCAGACGAACGTTCGTAGCCGAGTAGACGTAGTAGGAGTCGAGGTTGTAGACAGCATCGTAGAACTGCTGTGGAGCGATGGTAAGACCTTCGCCGATGTTGATACCACCAGCATCACGTGCATCAGCAGAAGCCTGAGAAACCCCAAACTTGTCGAGAGCAGCCTGCGTCTTCGAGATGACGATACCACCAAGACGAGCCGTGAAGAGCATATTCAGGTCGAAGCCCTTATAAGAGAAGCCGTGCTTCCAGCCGAGATTCCACTTAGCATTGACCGAACCGAGCTTATAAGGAGTCGTTGGCTCCGTGACCAGAGACTGACCTGGAGTATAGTCTACATAGCCATTAGCATCACGCTTGATGCGCTCGCTAGCGTAAACGTCACCGAGCTCACCACCTTCACGCAGACGGAAGCGACCCTTGACGATATCCTTCAGGTCAAAGACCTCGTGCGTGATAGGATTTGTGACACCAGAAGCCAGCTTGAGGATCTTATTGCGGTTAGCCGTAGCCGTAACACTTGAGTTGTATTCAAAGCCACCAAACTTCTTATTGAAGCCAAGCGTCATTTCGATACCACGGTTACGGACATTACCAGCCTGTACATAGAGCTTCTTATAGCCCGTACCTGGATCGAGGTCGGTCTCAAGGAGCTGATTGAGCGTATTTGACTGATAGACCGTAGCACCAAAGGTCAGAGCACCACCGAACCAACGGGAGTCGACCCCGAGCTCGATAGAGCGCGTACGCTCAGCCTTCAGGTCAGGCAGAGGATAGTAGTCGAAGGGCTCGACCTTACCGCTGCTCATCGAGTGCGTGATAGTACCTGGGGTCAGACCAGTGAAGGGGATAGGAGAACCCACCTCCGTATAAGAGGTACGTACCTTCAGATAAGAGAGCGTAGGACGGAGCTTAGCGCGCAGGTCCTCAGAGATAAGGTCGGTGACGACAGCAGAGAGACCGATCGAGGGATAGAAGATCCAGGGATCTACGCTACCGACGAGCTGCGAAGGCTTGTCCGTACGACCCGTAAGCGTGAGGTAGAGCGCGTTGCGCCAAGCAAGTTCAGCAGAAGCGAAGACTGCGAAATTACTCTTACGCGTAGAGGACTGCGAGCCACCGCTCTGGAGCTGATTGGTATTGGGGAAGATGAACTTATTAGGGATAAGGAAGAGGTGTCCACCAAAGCCCTGACCCTTATTGTCATACTCTTCATACGACGTACCTAGGGTAGCCGTCAGATTGATGTCCTGAGCAATAGGGGAATTGTAGTTCGCCATGAAGTCCACATACTTCTGCTTGAAGTAGCTGACATCAGAAGAGAAGTAACCGAGGGGCTTAGAGAAGACGCTGGAGGTAGAAGCATAGAGCTTCGTCTCACGCTCAGTGAAGGTGTTATCCAGACGAGCACGACCCGTGAAGTTAATCTTCTTATTCAGCTCATACTTCAGAGAGCCGAAGAGCATGTAGCGGTCATTAACCTCGGGGTGCAGATTGCGGTATGCTACCCAGTAAGGGTTCTGCACGTCCATACCCATGCTACCAGGCTTCCACTGCTGTACATTGTACCCCAGCTCTGCGTCGTAGCGCTCGAAGTACTTCTCTTGGTCGAAGTTCTCACCACGAGGATAGAGATAAGCACCTACGATAGGATTGAAGTATGCCCCGTAGGAGATCATGTTGTTCGCGTAGTCACGGATGTAGTTAGCCGAGACATCCAGCGTCAGCTTATCATTGAGGAACTTCGACGTATTACGAATCGAAGCATTGTAGCGATGGTACTTATTGTTAGGTACGATCCCCTTAGCATTGATAGCAGAGGCAGAGAAGTAGGTCTGATTCTTATCCGTACCAACAGAGAAGTTGAACGAGTTATTGAACGTCACGCCACGGTTGTAGAAGTCGCGTACCTTATAGGTGGAAGGAGTAGCGAGCTTATCACCCCATGAGGTGTACTGACCAGCCTGATTGCCATAGGTATTCTGGAACTTAGGCAGGATGAAGGGCGAAGCCGTCTCTACCGAAGAAGAGAAGTTCACACGCAGCTGACCTGCAGCACCCTTCTTCGTATTAATGAGGATAACCCCATTAGCAGCACTTGCACCATAGAGAGCAGCAGCCGAAGGACCCGTCAGGACGCTGATCGACTCGATATCGTCAGGGTTGATATTTGAGATACCTTCACCCGAAGCACGACCTGCACCGAAGCCAGAGCCGTCACCACCACGGTCAGCGCTGTTACCGACAGGAACCCCGTCGATCACGTAGAGCACGTTATTATCCCCTGAGATCGACTTGTTACCACGCATGACGACACGCGTGCTACCACCGACACCCGAGGCACTACGCTGGATGTTCACACCAGCGACCTTACCGTTGAGGCTGTTCATGAAGTTGGCGTCCTTCACCGTCGTCAGAGCATCGTTCTTGATCTCCTGGACATTATAGCTCAGAGCCTTCTGCGAGCGCTTGATACCGAGAGCGGTGACGACGACACCTTGGAGCTGGTTGTCTTCACCGGAGAGCTCGATCTTCAGCTCCGTCTGGTTGCCGACAGGCACCTCCGTCTTCTTGTAGCCGATGGACGACACGACGAGGACGGCACCTGACTTCACGTTCTTCAAGGTAAACTTCCCGTTGATGTCCGTGGAAGCACCTTGACCTTGTACGCCCTTGACCAGGACGGAAGCCCCGATCACAGGCTCATGATTCGTGGCATCGAGGACGACACCACTGATGCTCTTTCCCTGCGCCATCGCGGTAGCGACCGTAAGGAAGAGGATCATGAGGATAGATAGTACTTTCTTCATATTTAAAACTAAAAAATAAGCGGAGAGTGGTCTTGGCCTCTGTACTTTCTCTTTTTAGGATTAGAGAGAAAAGGCTGCGAAGCTCCCCTGTGCAGCACCTTGTGGGACAAGCGGCAGCAGTGAGCAAACGACTGATTGAGGGAAAGACGGTACGGGGATCAATACATAAGCCGTATCAATAGCCCCGTCTTGAAGTAGATAAGGTATAGCAACGAAGGAAAGCCCCCAACCATTCAGGTTGAGAGCAGCACAAAGCTCCGAGGAGCGATTAGTCTGTTGCACGAAGGCGCGAGCAGTAATCATGTTCCGTTGTAAGTGCGAGCAAAAGTAATAATTAAATTCTTTCGGAAGTTGTAAGAAGACAAATACTTACTTCCTAAAATATTTAAGTATATAACAACACTCATAACCCGCTGTTATCCTGCCACATACAACCACAAGATGGCGCTACGAAACTTGACTGTTAGAAGCACCATTCTACAACAAATACGATGCAATCGCTCGGGGAAAGCAAAAGACAGCTCAAAAAGTAGACCTTCGACGCACCTATTACTGGGATCAGAAGCACCCTGCGCTCTTGATCAGTTCGCCGCTGGAAGACACTTGGGATAGCTGCATCCCAATAGGGGAAATAGCACACCACAAATTAGACTATATACCAGTCAATTAGATGAGAGCGATAAGAGAGAGGAAACGAACCAGTACTGGTCACTCATCGGAGCAGTACTGGTTCGTAATATGTACCAGTACTGGTCTGAGCTCCGACCAGTACTGGTCAGCTCAGTGACCAGTACTGGTTGAAAAACCCACCCTATATAAGAAGATTACACCGAGCTCCCCTACCCGATTCTCCTTCACTAGGAGGCACGTGGTATATATACGTAAAGAGAGAAGTGAGAAGAAATATCAGATAGGTGATACACCTTATGAAAAGTTTGCTACCTTTGCAGTGTTACAGACAAGCAGTACACCACATATAAATATTACTGTCCTATGATCACAACTAAGCAACTTTCCTTCGGCTACAAGTCAGGGCGCCCAGTCTTCAGTGGCCTCGACCTGAGCCTACCTCAGGGTAGCGTCGTAGGGCTCCTCGGTAAAAACGGCGAGGGCAAGACTACACTCCTGAAGAATCTCTGCGGCCAGCTCTTCTCGAAGCAAGGTGAGATCAACGTCCTTGGCTTCACGCCACGCGAACGTAAGGTAGCCTTCCTCCAGCAGGTCTACCTCCTCCCCGAAGAGATCCACGTACCTCAGGTCACCATCCGACGCTACTTCGACCTCTGCGCTCCCTTCTACCCCAACTACGATGAAGCTATTGCCCGCGAACTCATTGAGACCTTCTCGCTCGACTGGAAGATGAACCTGGGCAAGATCTCACAGGGGCAGAAGAAGAAGGCACTGATTGCCTTCGCCCTCTCACTCCGTGTACCCCTGCTTCTCCTCGATGAGCCGACGAACGGACTGGACATCCCTTCGAAGGGAGAATTCCGCCGCGCCGTAGCTCGTCACCTCAGCGAAGAGCAGACGGTCATCATCAGCACGCACCAAGTACGAGATCTTGAGCAGCTCATCGACCGCATCGTCATCCTCGAGCGTGGTAGCATCTACTGCAATGAGTCCATCGCTGATCTCTCCGAGCGTCTTTACTTCGGTCTCGTCAGTCCCGACGAAGAAGCCCGCGCACTCTATACTGAGCCTTCGCTGGGTGGCACCGTCGGCATCCTGCCACTTCAAGGCGAGGCCGTGGCGGATACCTTCAGCATGGAGCTCTTCTTCAATGCTGTCGTCAGCCGAGGCGAAGAACTCATGCGTCACCTTCACACTCCATCTGAAACCTCTAAATAAGCGCTACGATGAATACCTCCACGCTACATCGCTCCTCATTTGGGCGCATCTACCTTCTCACTGTAGAAGGCTTCTTCAGCTCCCTGCGCCCACTGCTCATCTTCCATGCTATCATGGCGGTGGCATTCTTCGGCTTCCCGTTCCTGACCCTTTTCCTCACGAGGGGATTTAATATCCAAGAGGCCTTCATTGAACTGGCTGAATTCTATGGTAGAGGCGGAGTCATCGGCCCCTACCTGATCGGGACGATCATCTATATCTTGATCTGGATCAATAAGTGCGTACATAAGCCTTCGCCAGGTGCTTATACCCAGATCCCCGCTTCGGCTGGAGAGAAGATGATAAGTATTGCCCTACTCAGCTTGGGCTATTACCTCATCTCGCTACTCTCTACGCTGATTATCTCTGGTATCTTTGGGATCTTCGTCCCTGGGGGATTCAGCAATGTTTTGGAATGGGCACTCCCGATACAGTTCTTTCATGGGCACCTATCTCTAAAAGACTCAGCAGCTATTCTCTCTATGGGACTACAGTTGCCACTACTCGTGACGCTCTGCATGATCCACTTCCGCAAGGCGATCTTCGGGCTGTGTGCTGCGGCGTTCGTAGAGTTCAGTGGCTTCCTCATCTTCCTCACCATCGTCCTCAACTTCGAAGAGGAGATATACCGTTACACGATAGAGCATCCCCTCACCGACCGTGATTATGCTTGGATCGTCCTGATCTTCTTCGGGCTCATCGACCTCTTCCTCACCTGGGCTATCTACCATCGCCTCAAGACCATCCAAATCAAGTAATCTCTATGGCATTCTCCAATGTGGGCTTTGCCCATATCATCGACTACATCAACGAAGGTGTACTGACGGGGCAATTCACCGAAGGCGAGCGTATCCCCTCAGTGCGCGATATGGCCGAACTGATGCAGGTCGCCCCCAACACCGTCGTTCACGCCTATGATAAGTTGGCTCTCCGTGGCCTGGTATATCCCATGCGCGGCCTTGGCTACTATATCAGCGAAGGGGCGGTAGAAACCATCCGTGCTGAGAAGCGTAGAGCCTTCCACGAAGAGTCCATCCCTCGCTTCCGCCGTGATGCAGAGCTTCTCGGCATCACCAGCGAAGAGCTCCGCAAGGCACTCGATCTCTAAGCCCCCTACTCCACTACTTTCAGCGTGCCCCGCATGCCTTTCCCGTCGGGATTAGGTATGCGGGGCACGGCGCGTTATAGAGGTGAGGAGCAAAGGGTATATACCCTTCGAGCAAATAGTATATACCCTTCGGCAAAAAGGTATATACCCTTCGAGCAAAAGGTATATACCTTCCGATAGAAAGGTATATTCCTCACGACAGCAAGGTATATTCCTCACGACGGCGAGGAATAGTCCTCCAAAAGAAAAGGTATATACCTTCTGAGCAGAGGGTATATACCTTTCAAATGGAAGTTATATTACTTCCGTCCCAATGTTATATTACTTTCAGGCAAATGTTATATTACTTTCGAGTGAAAGTTATATTACTTTTCTCCGAAGCCTATTGGAGCCGCTGACGAAGGCACTATAGAACCGCCTTCGAAGGGGCGTAGTCGCGCGTCAGAAGTTCGTAACTCAGACGCAGCCAAACGAGCGTGGGAGGAAGTGCCTTCAAGGCATAAGGCAAGACATACGCCTCACGTAGACTGCGGGGGAAGAGGTCCGAAGGCGAGAGACTACTTAGCACGAAGGCGAAGACCAGCAGGGCTACGTCCCAGCCCGAGCGCTTCCACGGACTCGTCGCGTACCACAGCGCGATCCCAGCGAAAGGTATAATGTAGGTGCTTGACTCGCTGCCCGTACTGAAAAGCACTACGAAGAGAAGCACCGAGCTAAGTATCGCGTAGCGGAATGCCAAGTGGCGGTACTGCCCGAAGCGAAGGTAAGGCAAGCCAAAGAGCGCCAGCCCAGGGAGGATGACCAAGAGGTCGGAGTAGGAAGCAGAGCCCGAGATCTTGCGAATCATCCCCAGAAGCGAGATGTTCTGCATTAGGGAGAAGGTGTTCTCACCGTTCTTCGCCGCAAGTCGTTCGTACCACTCGACGTATTGCCCTACGACATACTCGGGGCTACTGATCAGCATCGGCGCGACAAAGCACACGATCGACCAGCCGATGAGAGCCAGGATGAAGCGGGGCTTGCGCTTGACGAAGAAGAAGAATGCCAAGCCGACGACGCCATAGAGCTTGACGAACGTCCCCAAAACAATGAGGAAGGCGGCCGTGACTTCTCTCCCCTTCTCGATAGCTGCAAAGGAGCCGATGATGATGGCAGCGATGGCGATGTTGAACTGCTGCATCTGCAGCGCCGTAAGTAGCTCATGCGCGCAGAACCAGTAGAGGAAGATCTGTCGCCCCTCTTCCAAGGGCAGGCGACGCACAGCATAGTACATACCGAGCGCGAGCACCACGAGCCAACCGAGAAGGCCAATAGCATCGGGCACCACCGCAAAGGGAGCGATGACGAGACTGAAAATCGGACCGTAGTGATTGTGGTCGTTGTACTCCGTCGGGTAGAAGTCATACAGCGACAGCTTCTGGATGGTGTGCCAGAAGACTCCACGGAAGATGAGGAAATTATTATGGCGGTGCGGTGCGATCTTCGTCAGCCCTGCAACTACAGCCAAGAGCGTCCACAGGCCAAAGAGCGTGCGGGGATTCGAAAAGAAAGGCTTGTGGAAGAAGGCCTGCAGCTTAGCACACAGGCGAAGTAAAGGTTGGTCCTTAGTCATGGTGCTTGAGGTGCTGAGCGATATGATAGCGTGGGCGCTGCTTGATCTCGATATATATCTTCCCGATATACTGCCCGATGACGCCGAGCGACAGCAGGACGATGCTCCCAATGAACCACAAGGAGAGCATCAGCGAAGCCCAACCCGGCACGGACAAGTGCTCGATATAAGAGACCAGCACATACACCGCCATGCAAATGCTGATAAGCAGGCACAGCAGTCCCATACCGATGATCCAGCTGATAGGGCGTGTCGTGAAGGAAGTGATGCCATCTACCGCCAGCAGGAGCATCTTGCGCAGCGTGTACTTCGATTCCCCAGCGACACGCTCACTGATGACGTCGTCGACGGTCGTAGAAGCATAGCCCAGCTGAGGGATGATCCCACGCAGATAGAGATTGCGCTCAGGGTAGCAAGCCAAAGCATCCAGCGCACGGCGACTCATCAGACGGAAGTCCGCATGATTGTAGATCGCACGAATCCCCATAGCACTCTGCAGGCGATAGAATGCCAGTGCCGAGGTGCGCTTGAGGAGTGGATCCGCCGTGCGTGAGACCTTCACCCCATAGACGATATCATAGCCCTCCAGATAGCGATCGATCATTTCCTCGAGCGCGCCTAAGTCATCCTGCAGATCGGCATCAATCGTGACGACAGCATCAGCGAAGTCTCGCGCCGTCATCATCCCCGCCATGATCGCTGACTGATGTCCCACATTACCCGCCAGACAAAGTCCATCGATGAAGTGATTCTCTCGGTGAAGCTCTTCTATCAGCTCCCAGGTGCGGTCACGACTACCATCATTGACGTAGAGGACGTGACTTGTGGGAAGGATCTTACCTGCTGCGATGAGGCGCTCAAGGAGCTTCGTGAGTTCGCGAGCGGAATAAGCAAGGATCGCCTCCTCGTTGTAGCACGGGGAGACGATCACTAAGCGGGGAATGGGGATAGAGATCATGTGATGATCAGAGGGATGAATGCTTTGGGGGCAGACAAACTTTACTTAATGTTGTAGGTAGAGTTGACCGTGATGCTGGCGGTCTTCTCCTTAGAAGAAGTATTGAAGGAGCCACCCCAGCTGTAATCTTCGTCGCTATTCTGACCGACGATCTGGAAGACACCCATGTTGGACTTCGTCAGGCCACCGAGACTGCTCTTACTGCCCTCAGCGATGACGGAGGCACGATTGCGAGCATCTTCAGAGGCTTCCTTGAGCATCTCGATCTTGAGGTCATTGAGCTTCGTGTAGTAATAGCGAGGATTGCCCGACTCGATCTCAATACCATTATTGATCAACTCAGAGATCTGGCGAGAGACAGCTTCGATAGCCTCGATGTTGCGCGAGGTGATCGTCACCGTCTGCGTCAGTGAGTAGCCCTTGAAGCGATAGAAGGTACGCCCAGAGCTCTCGTCATAGGAGCTTTCATTCTCACGAGAGATACTGACGCTGCTGTAAGCAATAGCTTCGCTGGGGATACTCTTGCTCTTGAGGTAAGAGGCTACGGCCTGCTGCTTCCCCTTAAGCTCGGAGTAAGCATCCTGCAGATCTGTCGACTCAGAGGTGAAGGTCGCAGACCAGACAATAAGGTCAGAGGTGAAGTTACGCTCAGCCTTCCCCGTGACGGAGATCGTCTTGGGCGAATTGCTACGGAAGCCCTTCAGACCGCCAGCGAGTACGAAGACGGAGACAAGCAATGCGACAGCTCCGATGAGCGTCAGCGTAAGAGCGGACTTGTTAATGTTCATTGAGAAAAGAAATTAGATAGTTATTATAGAATCCGTGAACTCGGAATAGGTGATGAACTCAGCTCCCTCTCCCTTGAAGTAACTGATCCAGCGATCCAGTCGATCGACCATCGCACGGCCAGAGTTATTGCGCACGATGAAGGGGAGGTTCAGCTCGGGGTGCTCATTCAGCTCGTAGAACTCCCACGGATGGAAGTAGGTCACCAGATAGCCATCATGACGGAGCGTACGACGACAGAGCCAACGATAGAGTCCGAAGGGAAGATTGTGACACGAGAGCCAGAAGAGCGGGAAGCGAATAAGAGGCGTCACCGAAGCTGGGATCTGCAGTACTCCCTCCTTCATAAAGTGCGTGCGTGGTGCACTCAGATGCATGTAGCGCCCAGGGATGAAGGTGGGGTTGAGAGAGGTATTGTAGCTATAGCCTGCCTTATAGATCTCCGCCTCAGGGACGGGCATCATACGCGCCTGACGATAGCCTCGCACAGGGACTCCAGCAAGAGCCTCGAGAGTGTCCTTAGACTTCTTCAGGTCGGCAGGCTCAAAGGTCCAGTGGTAGTAACCATGTGATGCAAGCTCATGCCCCTCAGAGAGGATACGCTGGATGATCTCGGGAGCATGCTGAGCGAAGTTCGCCGTACAGAAAAGGGTCGCACGTACCTCATGCTTCTTCAGTACATCGAGGAGGGCATGTGATCCTGCGACAGAGATACGCACCTGCTCCGCCATAGGAAGTTCGACTCCGTGCTCACGTGGCACATCGAACTCCTCTATATCGAAGCTCAATAGGATACGATGGGGGCGTGTAGCCATTGGGGAAGGTAAGGGGACTACTTGAAGAGAGTCGATAGACGCTCGATGCTTTGCTCGACGGGAGCACCCTCATAGAGGATATTGTAGACGGCACTACAGATAGGCATCGTCACTTGGTAGCGCTGGTTGATCTCATGGATACACTTAGCGCCGTAGTACCCTTCGGCGATCATATTCATCTCCATCTGAGCGGCACGGACGCTGTAGCCCTTACCGATCATATTACCGAAGGTACGATTGCGGCTATAGCTGGAGTAAGCCGTGACGAGGAGGTCACCGAGGTAGACGGACTCTGTCACGTCACGACTGACGAGATGCACCGTACTGACGAAGTTGCTCATCTCCGCGATAGCATTCGATATCAGCACGGACTGGAAGTTATCTCCCTTATTCATCCCGTGGCAGATACCAGCGGCGATAGCATAGATATTCTTCAGCACCGCTGCGTACTCGATACCGACGACGTCACGGCTGACAGCGCAGTGGACGTAGTCGTTGCTGAAGATCTCTTCGCTCAGCACCTTGGCCTTAGCCATATCGAAGCAGCCGACCGTCAGGTAGGACATGCGGTCCTTGGCGATCTCCTCGGCATGACAAGGGCCCGCGATGACCCCGATCTGACCGGGACGCAGCTCCTTATACTCCTGTAGATAGTCCGAGATGAGGACGTTCTCCTCGGGCACCATCCCCTTGATCGCATTGATGACGAGCTTATTGCGGATGACCGAGTTACGCACACGCTTGAGGTAATAGCGTATGTAGGGGGAGGGGGTAGCCAGGATCACGGTATCACAGGCTCGGAAGAAGTCATTGACATCCGAGTCGGTGAAGAAGGTGATACGATCCGTATCGAAGGTAACCGACGTCAGGTAACCAGGATTGTGGCGCAGGCGCTTGAAGTCCTTGACGTGTGTCGAGGTGCGCAGCAGCCAGTTAAGTTTGGGTTGCCGTGAGAGGACGATCTTCGCCAAGGCTGTAGCCCAGCTACCGCCACCGAGGATACCTACTCTACCGGGGAAGCTGGAAGTCTGTTCGGGCATGATACGTGTACTTACTTAGCCGACTCCCCTATGAAGGGGAGCGGCTCGTGAGAGAGTGCGGGGTGCGCTTACTGAGCGCCCCCGATGGTGGTCCAAGCTGTGACGATCTCGAGCGTCAGAGGCTCCAGATCCAGCTGATACTTCTTCTTGATATCCTGGAGCTGCTGCAGCAGGCGACCGGGCTTCTCTTCGGCGCGTACCGACTCCAGAGTCAGATAGCCAGCCTTGTGCAGGACGGGTACCCATGCTTCGGGGATACCAGCAGCGATGAAGACCTCCTTCTTGTCGCGAGGAGCGACCTTCTCGGGGCGCATCTGGGGGAAGAAGAGTACTTCCTGGATGCTTTCCTGACCTGTCAGGAGCATCACAAGGCGATCCATACCGATACCCATACCGCTCGTCGGGGGCATACCATACTCAAGGGCACGGAGGAAGTCGGCATCGATGAACATCGCTTCATCGTCCCCCTTCTCTGAGAGACGGAGCTGCTCCTCGAAGCGCTCACGCTGATCGATGGGGTCATTGAGCTCGGAGTAAGCATTGGCCAGCTCCTTACCATTGACCATCAGCTCGAAGCGCTCGGTGAGGCGGGGATTAGAGCGGTGCTCCTTCGTCAGGGGTGACATCTCCTTAGGATAGTCGGTGATGAAGGTAGGCTGGATATAGCTGCCTTCGCACTTCTCGCCGAAGATCTCATCGATCATCTTACCGACACCCATAGATTCGTCGACCTCGACACCGAGCTTCTTGCAGGTCGCACGAAGCTCGTCCTCGCCCATCTGACTGATATCGATACCCGTATGCTCCTGGATCGCATCAAGCATAGTGATACGCTTGAAGGGAGCCTTGAAGTCAATCTCGCGATCCCCTACTTTGACCTTCGTCGTACCTAAGACCTCGAGGCAGATAAACTCCAGCATACGCTCGGTGAACTCCATCATCCAGTTGTAGTCCTTGTAGGAGACGTAGATCTCCATAGCGGTGAACTCGGGGTTATGCGTGCGGTCCATACCTTCGTTGCGGAAGTTACGGCTGAACTCATACACACCCTCGAAGCCCCCGACGATGAGGCGCTTCAGATAAAGCTCGTTGGCGATACGCAGATAGAGCGGGATATCCAACGCGTTGTGATGCGTGATGAAGGGGCGCGCAGCAGCACCACCAGGGATGGGCTGCAAGACGGGCGTATCAACCTCGATGTAGCCACGTTCGTTGAAGAACTGGCGCATCGCATTGAAGATCTTCGTACGCTTGAGGAAGATATCCTTAACATGGCTATTGACGACGAGGTCGACATAGCGCTGGCGGAAGCGGAGCTCAGGATCAGTGAAGCTGTCGAAGGTCTGACCATCCTTCTCCTTGACCACGGGCAGGGGACGCAGTGCCTTCGAGAGGAAGGTCAGCGAGGAGGCATGTACCGAGATCTCCCCCATCTGTGTGCGAAAGACTTCACCCTCGACACCGATGAAGTCGCCGATATCCATAAGCTTCTTCACTACATTATTATATAGAGTCTTGTCTTCGCCTGGGCAGATCTCATCACGCGTGATGTAGATCTGGATACGGCCAGTAGAGTCCTGGAGCTCGAGGAAGGAAGCCTTACCCATGATACGACGGCCCATGACACGGCCAGCGACACGCACCTCACGACGAGGTGCATCATCCTGGAAGGTATCGAGGATCTCACGGGCATACCCCGTGACGACATATTCGTCTGCTGGATAAGGATTGATACCGAGGGCACGAAGCTCCTCAAGACTACGGCGACGGAAGATCTCCTGTTCGCTCAGCTCTAAGATATTCATTCTGCTATATGCTGATTCTGATATTTACTTCTTTACTAATCTACGCAAAGATAAGGCATTTCTACGATAGGAGTAGGGCATTACGCCCAAGGCTCTCTCCCCTATCGTAGCTAGTCCGACCACCACCTCCTACCATCAATGAAGATAGCCGGATGGTAAGCTAAGCCTACTCAACATTCTTTCACAGCCTGAGGTTGATAGATAAAAGCAAGATCACGGGCTCGAGAGCTATCTCTACAGTCCACCACTCAATAGAAATCATATATAGAATGGAAATATATAGAATGGAAATACTTGATATCCTTCGCTCACGCTACACGACCAAGACCTACGACAGCACCTTTCACCTCAGCGACAAGCAGCTGGAGGACATCAAGGAGATGCTCCGCCTCTGCCCCAGCTCTATCAATAGCCAGCCCTGGGCCTTCGAGCTCATCGGCGATCGCAAGACAAAGAGCCTGCTTGCCCAGCACTCGTACTCCAACAAAGAGCGTATCGAGCAAGCCAGTCACCTCCTCGTCATCTATAACTATCGTGACGTAGATAACTATCGTGACGTAGCGACCTTCGAAGCAGAGCGTATCGCCACGCTCAGCGAAGGAGCGCAGGAGTTCTATCGCAATAAGATCGCTTCTCAGGGCGAGGCCACCGTCCTGGGCTGGATGCGTAGTCAAGCCTATATCGCTCTCGGGATCGCCTTGACGGGGCTTGCGAGCATGGAGCTGGACAGCACACCCATGGAGGGCATCGACCTCGAGGCCTACGACCAGATACTCCATCACGACAAGTATCGCCCCGTCCTCGCTATCTCAATCGGGAAGCGTAGCGACGACGATATCAATCAGCCTACGATCACCCCCAAGCAGCGTCGCAGCGAGGTCTTCCTGTAGTCTCCGACAGGCAGAAGCAATAGCCCCATATAGGTCAGCCCACTGACCTATATGGGACTGTTGCCGCGAGTCCTGTCCTCTATTTAGAGTGCTAAGGCATCGCACGCCCAGCTCCCCGATACACCTCTCCGAAGAGACACGCAAGCCCTTCACCTTATCGCTCATATTCCTCTCATCCAGCGAAGGGAAAAGCATCGTTCTCGTGAAGAAAAAAGCGCCTTCACGTAGTGGTTTTTCTCTATCTATGCACGTAGTCTTAAAGACCAGGCACGTCAGTCCAAATATCCACGTACGTAGATATTAGAGCCACGTACGTAGTCCAAACTTATCTACCACTCGTCCGCAACTTTTATCCCTACACGGAGCAACAATCTAATGGAGGTTACTTCACAAAGCTATATAGCTTCGCACCGAAAGCTATATAGGAATCAGCCCAAAGCTATATAGCTTTCTTCGCCATCCTATATAGCTCTACCCACGTACTCATATACCTATTATGAGCCCCCCATACATTACGGTACAAGGAGCCTATATACTCGGGCTATCCACTTCAGCGGTCTACTCTCGTGTAGGCCGTTTGCTTTATCAGAAAAGAGTTGGTAATTTTACCGCAAAGCCAGTGCTATTGCAGAGCTGGTGGCACTATGGGTCTAACAATTAATCTATTCGAACGCACATGATCGAACGTATCGGCACCAATGCTGGCCTCGTATGGAATGCCCTTAACAGCCTGGGCAAGATGGACATTAAGGCTCTTCGTAAAGCAACCAAGCTCCGCTCTGACAAGGAGCTCTTTGCAGCCATCGGTTGGCTCGCGAAGGAAGGGAAGCTCCTCTTTGATGAATCTGGTGAAGAATTGCTCGTTGAGCTCACCTACTAATGCTACGTGGGGAGCACCACTCCCCTACTCACACCCTCAAGCTATCCCTTCGCAACGACGGAGGGATAGCTTTCTTTCATCCCTATAGCTCTTATCCCCGTGAGTACCCCAACCTCTGGCACGGCTCGAGCCTCCAACTTCGAGCTACTCCGCATCTTAGCTATGCTGCTCATCCTTGTGCTGCATGCCAACTTCCTCGCTTTCCGCTTCCCAACCAATGAAGCGATCCATTCGCAGCCACTCACATCTCTGGGCCAAGTATGGAGCGAAGCACTTGCCATCGTCGGAGTCAATGTCTTCATACTCATCTCGGGATACTTCGGGATCAAGGCACGCGTCAAGGGGATCGTGAGCCTACTCTTCCAAGCCTTCTTCTATACCGTCGGAGTGTACAGCACCCTCGTACTCCTCGGACTTGAGCCATTCAACCTATCGGAATTCGTGGGGAGCCTCATGCCCCTAAATCGAAAGTCTGAGTGGTTCCTCCCGACCTATCTGAGCCTCATGATCTTCTCCCCACTCCTCAATGCTCTCGCTCAGCGAACGAGTGAGCAGGAGCTAAGGCGCTACCTTCTCCTCTTCTTCTTAGTGGAGTTCGTCTTAGGCTTCATAAATGATCAGCTGGAAGTCAAGGATGGCTATTCACTCTTCGCCTTCTCGGGCATCTACCTCATCGGGCGCTATCTACGCCTCTACCCTCAGCGCCTTGAGCGCTGGAGCGGACGAACCTTCCTCCTCGGCTACTTTGGGCTCACCTTTGCCCAATCTCTCGCACTCTTCCTCTTTGCCTACGGGACGGGGCAGTCAATCGTAGCGAGTCCGCTTGCCTACAAGTTCATGAGCTATGTCTCCCCGATCAATATCCTCTCAGCCGTACTGCTCTTCCTCGCCTTCTCTCGGTTCAAGGTACAGAGTGCCGCAATAAACTGGATAGGCTCATCGACTCTCGCCGTCTACCTCATTCACTGCAATGCACGGCTCATCGGGCGATATACGGGATTTGTGCGGGAGCTGAGTGAGCAGCACCCGACGGGACTTTTCATCGTATCAGTGATGGGATTTATGTTGCTGGTCTTTGCGGGGAGTATCCTCATTGATAAGCTTCGCCTGCTGGTGTGGCGGTGGGTCATCTCGCCACTCTATGATGGGATCGCCCGCCTATGGGTGCGTGCTGGACTACCTATCTTTCAGTTCCCCGAGCTGAGGAACTAAGGCCTAAGGCTTTTCCTTCTTCGTCACAGCCTCCACTTCGCCATCAGCAAAGCGCACCGAGATCTCTGCTCCCGCAGGGATCTGGCTACTGCGTGTGACGATACGTCCGCCGACAGAGACCAAGCTAAAGCCTCGACGTAGGATCTGATCGGGATGCGCCAAGCGGATCGCTTGCTCCTGACGCAGGAGATCGGCCTCCATACGCTCTCTCAAGTGCGATACATACAGTGGCAGGGGAGAGAGTCGCTCACGAAGCACCTGACGATACTGGCGCAAAGCATAGGATGCAGCTGTAGGGAGACGACGGAGTACCAGCTCAAGACGATGCTCAGACTGCTGGAGATAATGACGAGCTGAGAGGGTGATCTGCGAGCGCTGCATAAGTAGCTTGCGCTCAGCCTGCTCCAAGCGACCACGAACTAAGAGCGGTAGACGCGAGACCTGCGTATGGAGCCAATTACTTCGCCCCATAGATAGGGCTTGTAGCAAAGAGGGGAGTCGGCGTAGCTGCTCCCGCAGCTCTGCCAGCTCTCTTGCCAGCCCCTCGACTAAGAAGGTAGCTACTGCCGTCGGGGTCTTCAGCGTAGTATGGGCTATCAGATCAAGCACCGAGACATCACGCTCGTGGCCTATACCCGCAATGATAGGTAAGGGGAACTGCGCGGCAGCTTCGCACAAGGTGTAGTCATCGAAAGCTCTTAGCTCACTCACGGCACCCCCACCACGAATGATTACCACGGCATCAAAGTGCTCCTCCACCTCGGCGATACGCCCCAGTGCAGCGAGTATGGATGCAGTCGTATCATTCCCCTGCATCTGCGCTGTGAAGAGCGCCGTATAGAGCACTACTCCATAGGGATTCTCATGGAGCTGACGCATAAAGTCCCCATAGCCTGCTGCCGTGGGAGACGAGATGATAGCGATACGCTGCAGGGGGAAGGGGAGCTCAAGCTCCTTATTCATCGTGAAGAGCCCATTGCGCTTGAGACGCTGTATGGTCTCCAAGCGCAGGCGAGCGATCTCACCGAGCGAGTAATTGGGATCAATATCGATAATATTCAAGCTCAGCCCATACTGCGGATGGAAGGCAATCCCGGCAAGAGCCAAGATACTCATCCCCGAAGTGAGCTTGCCCACACCACTTCTCTCGAAGCGTTGCTCAATCATCGTATAGGTCGATGACCAGATCGTAGCACGCACCTTCGCCACGACATCCCCTTCCTCACCCTTCTCCAAGAGCTCCAAGTAGCCATGACCTTGGCCACCGGCACGACGCAGGTCGCTCACCTCCGCCCGCACCCAATAGCGATCGGGGAAGGAGTGCTCTAAACAGCGTCTGACCGAACCCAAGAGCTCGGTCAGACTAAATGAACGGACAGTCGTAGCTTGCTGCTGCACGGAGACCGCCTATTGGGGGATATGATCTGGGATATGGATGCTACGCTCGAAGCTTACATCCAGCGAGATCAAGGTCTCGGTAGCGACGACCCCTGGGATGCTCTGAATAATCCCGTTGAGGATGCGCATGAGGTCGTTATTATCAATCGCATAGAGCTTGATAAGCATCGTATAGGGCCCCGTAGTGAAGTGGCACTCGACGATCTCGGGGATCTCGCGCATTCGCTCAGCGACCTCCTTGTAGAGAGAACCACGCTCCAGGCGCACCCCAACGTAGGTGCACGTGTTGTAGCCTATCTTCTTGGGATTCACATGATACTTTAGCGAGGTCAATACCCCATTCTCAATCATACGTGTAAGACGCTGATTGACGGAGGAGCGCGAGCTATTCTCTCCCTCAGCTACGTCACGCAAGGGGACGCGAGCATTCGTAGTCAGTCGTCTAAGGATCTTCAGATCCAGCTCATTCAGTTTCTTCATACAAGGATGGATCGGTGCGCCACTAATTGCACACCTTATGATACAAATGTAGTAAATATCCCATGATTAGTCGCCATATCGTGCTCAGATCATGGCAATTTACCTAGTTTCTCTCTGCAGACTGCCCAAGTTGGCGAAGAATCGGGAGACACTTGAGCTGAGGGAAGGAGTGTAAGTGTAGGCGGTAATAGGCAAGGAGGTAGTCAAGAATCACCCCACGCTGCTGTCGGCTATAGGCAAAGCCGTGCATTGTGTCATAGCTCATCCGAAGGAAAAGTGGCAGATGCAGGGTCTCCTCCGGTGACAGGCAATAAGCCTCTCGCTGTGGCAGGTAGCACTGCTCTTGCAGGCTGAAGCAATATCCACATCCTCGAGCCTCCTCATTAGGAAGATCTGGAGCGATACCGAAGTAAGGGAGGAGTGTCAGTAGGAAGCAGAGGTGAAAGTTCGCAACACCGCGACTAAGCCCTTCCCACAGGACAAGCGATGAGGAGATATAGTCGTAGAGCTCGCCATCGGGAGTCTGCGTCGTCGACAGGATGCGGTAAAGGAACTCACTCAGGAAGATCGCCTGGGCCCCCTTAGCCGGGTCTGTATGGACCGCGTGGCGAGGGTGCAAGCTATGTACCTCCTGAATACGTGCCAAATCACGCTGAGGACTAAGCGACAGCGTGATCTCCACCTCTGACAAAGGGCGCAGGTGCTCCCGCACAGCGTTCTTTCGGCTGGAGGTCTCAGGGACAAGCGTACCGACGTAGCCTATCTCCCGACTATAGAGGTGTACGATGCTATAGCGGTCACTATAGCGAGTACGATGGAGTACAAGAGCTGGAGTAGTCGTATAACCCATCAGCAGTCTACTTAGGAAGTACGAATAAAGAAGAAGACGAGTCTATAGCGACGCCCCACGATGTGGGCACGGGCTATAGACTCGTCTTCGTTAGTGAGATTAGATTCTCATGCCTCAGGGACTGTCTTAGTCAACCTGGACAACGAGGATCTTTGAGTTACTCCAGAAGGCCTGAGCATTCTTGATGTAGAGGACAAGCTGCTTATCTGAGCCAGGTACGAGCTCATAAGAAGAAGCTGGATGTACCGTCAAGAGGCGAGCCTTGCGGCTGAAGAGGGGGATCTGCGAGAGTTCGCGGAGGTCCGTCTTCGTGAAGTAGCTCATGTTAGCGTTCTCCGTGACGACACGACCGCTCTTGATGAGGTTCATCTCCTTGAGGTCAGAGCTGGTACCGACGCAGTAGCGGACGGTGTTCATTTCCTTATCCTGAGCAGCCAAAGCTTCAGCCTGCTGTGCCGCAGCGACATTCAGACGATCAACGTCCCCATTACGCTGAGTAAGCATAGAGTCCAGCACACCGATAGCGAGGTTCTTACGCTCGAGCTCTTCGGAGAGAGCGAGGACACGCTGCTTCTGGTTTTCGAGCTCCTTACGCAGAGCAGCGATCGTGCCGTGCAGACGCTTGTTTTCCTTACCACTTGACTCCAGCTTCTTAGTCAGCTGGTCAAGAGCTTCACTGCTGGCACGGAGCTTATCGTTAATCAGGAGCATGTTGTCCTTGATACGATCACGCTCAGAGCGCTGGAGGTCGCCACTACGAGGATTGACATTGATCATCCCTTCGACGGAGGAGATCTCCTGGAAGTTCGTCAGGACACTGGCCACGAGGGAGTCTGTTTCATGGAGCTCAGCCTCATAGTTCTGATTGATCAGGGCGAGTGAATCATACTGCTGCTTGAGCGTCTGATATTCGCCAGAGTTCTTCCCGCAGGAAGCGAGAGTAAGCAGCATCGCTGCACCCAAGACAAGTCTCTTTGTCATACGTTTATTCGATTTACTTATTCCACTTCTTCGATCGCTTCATCTTGCGTCGATCCTCTTCGTCGGACGAGCTGTGGATGGGATCTATTGTATCTTGTTTCTTATCACTTACAGTGCTTTTACCCACTATGAGAACGAACTCTCCTCGGGGCTCTTGCTCCTTGAAATGTTGGATAACCTCTGCGAGGCTTCCACGAACCACTTCCTCATAGAGCTTAGAGATCTCTCGGACTGCAGCGACCTTTGTCTCTGCTCCCATGTGTTCGGAGAGTTGCTCTAATGTCTTAACGATTCTATGTGGAGATTCGTACAGTATAGTTGTATAGTCTGAAGATGCTATGCCCTGCAGTTTCGTCTGCCTACCCTTCTTCACAGGGAGGAACCCCTCAAAAACGAAGCGATCAGAAGGTAGCCCCGAGATAACCAAGGCTGGGACGAAGGCGGTTGCGCCAGGAAGGCATTCCACCTCGATTCCTCGCTCAATACATGCGTGCACCAAGAGATACCCAGGATCCGAGATAGCTGGTGTACCAGCATCTGTGATCAAAGCCACCTCACCCTCTTGCTCAATACGTTCACACAGGCGCTCGAGAGCCTGATGCTCATTATACTTGTGGTAACTCTGCATCGGGCACTTGATCTCATAGTGCTGTAGGAGTAGCCCTGAGATACGAGTGTCTTCGGCCAAGATCAGCGAGACTCTCTTTAGGACATTGAGAGCCCGCAGGGTGATATCCTCAAGGTTTCCGATCGGAGTCGGTACGAGTATGAGCTTAGGCATCGTGGAGGCTAATTTTTTTTCTTCTTAGCGATGAGCTCGGTGAATAGCTTCGTCCAGCGCTGCATGACGGACTCTTCCGAGAAGCGTACGGAGAGTTCTTTCGCTCTTTTCCCCATCTTCTTGCGCAACTCATCATCTTGAATCAGACGGATGATCCCCTCCGCCAGCTTATGATAATCCTCAAGCTCCTCTACAAGGATACCAGTTTCGCCATTGATAATGATATCACGGGGCCCACAAGGACAAGCGTAAGAGACGTTCGGCACACCACAAGCATTCGCTTCTGCAAGAGCCATTGAAAAGCCCTCATGGCGAGAACTCACAACCGAGATAGATGAGTCCATATACTCCTTCTGCATATCAGAAGACTCTAAGCGGTCGATACTATCTCTCAGCTGGAGCTTATCAATGATAGGATCAAGCTTCTCCAGTCCCTGGCCACAGATCTTCAAGCGCCAGTCGGGACAAGCTGCATGTACGATTGCCCAAGCCTCAACTAAGTTTTCAAAATTCTTCTGTACACCATGGCGTCCAGAGGAAATCACCTTCTTTACTTCAAGAGTGGCACTCTCAACTGGAGCGAATGTATTCCCATTAGGTATGCAGATCGTATTGGGGACATCCCAGTTAGGTATATCCTCCTGGGTCAAGACGACAAACTGATCAAAGCGACGAACCAGCTGAATATCAACCCAGTTTTGGAGTTTACCTAAGAGCCCCTTTCTGGAGAAGGTCCAAGTATAGCGGGCACCATGTGCCTCCAAGACCTTAGCACTTCCATCCTTGATGAAGGGTAAGAAGAAGATCTCCTTACCATACATAGAGACCACTATATCAGGACGAATCTCCATCAGAGTTCGCTTCATCCGGAGATAATGACGAATGAGGAAGCCAGGCAACTTCATCGCCTTCTGTAGCATGCTAAGCTGGTCTGCTCCAATGTACCCAATGGCATAGTCCACCGTCTTTACCCTCGGATCCATTTCATAGTAGGGAGAATTCCCAATCTGATCTGACGTTAAGATATATACTTCGTGACCCTGCTTAACCCAGTAGTTCACCTTATTGATCAGCACGCGAGTCTGGCCTCCAGCGTACCAAGTATTATTTAAAACGTAGGCAATTTTCATAAGAGGGGTTACTTTACGAGTTCATTAAATAGCGAGAGCCACTGAGGCATAATGACATCAAGGTCATAGCGATGCGAAGCCTTCTCTGCGGCTTGTCCCATACGACGACGAAGTTCTTCATCATGCATTAGCGTTCGAAGACGCTCTGCAAAAGTCTCCTGATCATAGAGGGGAACCAAGAAACCATCCTTACCATCCGTGATTATATCTCGAGGTCCACTAGGACACATATAGGAGACAGCGGGCAAGCCTACCGACTGAGCTTCGAGAAGCACCATAGGGAGTCCTTCATAATGTGAGGTCATTAGATAGACCGAGGAGGAGGCATAAGCCGTCTCCATATCACTCACAGCTCCCTCAAAGGAGACTTGAGAGGCAATCCCCAACTCTTTTGCCTGGTGCTTCAAGCCATCAAGCATCCAGCCGCTACCATAAAGGTGTAGCTGCCATTCGGGAAAGTCAGGTGCGACACGAGACCAGATCTGAAGGAGCTCGGGAAAGTTCTTTTGATACTCCATACGTCCCACAGCGATGAGATGCTTGGTGGATACATCGGCTCTCTTTTGGGGAGAGAAAGGCAGAGCATTGGGGATAACACTCAGGTTAGAAAAGCCCTTCCAAAGAGGCTTTTCTTCATGAGTAAGGATAACGAAGCGATCATAGCGAGCAGCGACCCGCTCCTGCTGGGCTACCCGAAGACGCCCAATGAAGCGTCTCAACTTGCTCTCCGCAGGATGCATAAGCTCTGCTGTTGCCTTGGCAGAATGTAACTCGAGGATCTTTCGACTTCCATCCTTTAAGTCGGGTAGAAAGCTGGCTTCCTGACGCCAGACAGATACGGTGATATCAGCATGCAGACGCTTGAGCTCAGCCTCCAAGCGGATCTTGTGCTGGGAGCGTAACTGATACGTCTTCCAATATCGCTTCCACGGGGAGAGTTCATCAAACTGATCGTAATTCAGCCCCAGATCAACTCGCTCTACACGCTTATCGATAGGGAAGAAGTCAGGACGACCAGCCTGATCCGTAGTGATGATACAAGCTTCATAGCCATGGTTCACAAGGTAGTTCACCTTATTGGCGATGACTCGCTCGATCCCTCCGGACTTAAACATCGCAGAGATACAGTAGACGATCTTCATTGGCTTATGCTTTTGATACGTTGATGCACAAAGTTAGCTCTTTCCATGTACTCCCCTACGGTACGCCTATTTATTCATGCGTTTGATGAGGCTGTAGGCCTTGTAGAGCCCCAATTCACCGGCACGACTGAGGTCGCGAGTACCCTCCTTCACCTTCCCTTCGGAATAGTAGAGAAGACCTCGATTGAAATAGCTTTCGGCAAAGAGCGGGTTGAGCTCAATCGCCCTGGTATAATCTTGCTTTGCTCGCTCTACATCCCCCGTCTTAGCATACAGGTTCGCCCGATTATAATAGGCAAAGGCGAATGTCGGAGCTTGAGCAATGACCTGATTGAGATCAGCCAAGGGGGAGTATTCGACGACTCTCGTTGGGGTAGACGTAGGTAGGGGGAGCTCTGTAGGTGTAGTGCCCTTACCCCCCGTAGCAGCTGCTCGGACTTGAGGTGTAGAAGGAGTAGACTGCTCAACAGGGCGCCCACGCTCAGCCTCACTCCGACGAAGTGACGCGATGGAGCGAGCAAAGTAGGCTAAAGTAAATGATGGGTCACGCTCTATAGCCTCGGTAAGGGTTGATATTGCTGCACTAAGATCTTGCAGGAGGAGGTGATCAATGCCCTTAAGGAAGGAGAGCTGCGCAGTCTTCTCAGTCTGAGCATTCAGCTGGCTGAGATGCTTCTGTACCTCTTCGACCTCTGCCATACTTAGGCTACTCCCCTGCTCACGGAGCACAAGGCGAGGGGCACGCTTATCCTGATGCAGGCGCTGCGTATTGAGACGATCTAATAGTGAAGCGAAGTAGACCTGGCCCTGGTTCCCATCCTTATCTATCTCAGCAAAGTAAGAGAGCGTCAGGTCACGACGAGGCGTCATCTGCGTCTCCTGATCCTGGATACGACCACGGATCTGGCTGGTATATCTGGGCTTGTCCTTAACCGGCTCTGGAGCCGTCTCAACAAGCATATTGTACTTCTCGATCGCTTCATCTTCGCGGCTACGCGTCTCCTTACCGTCCTTAGTGGGGCGAGAAGCAGAGGCGGCACGATTGCGATAGCTCTTGCTATTCTGCAGGTCAAAGAGATGAAGCTCATCGCGTGTAGCTCCCTTGACATCACCCATCTTACGGCGCACCTCAGCACGAGCCATAAAGCCTTCGGCAAAGATGGGATAGCGCTTGAGTACGATATTGAGATCCTCTAAGGAAGAGCGAAGGTTCCCCAAGCGAAGATGTAGGAGTGCACGGTTGTAGCGCGCGATGTAGTGGTCTGGCTCAAGCTGCAGGAGCTTATCCCAGTCCTGAATAGCCAAGCTATACTCCCCTACCTGCGTGCGTAGTAGCGCACGATTGTTGAGGGCTGCACGGTCATTCGGCTCGAGGCGTAGTCCCTCGGAGTAGTCGCTCATCGCCCCTCGCAGGTCATTGAGGTGATAGCGCATGATCGCTCTATTGACATAGAGATTCGCATCACCTGCATCTTGAGCCAACACCCGATCCAGTGCACGAATACTCGTCTTATAGTCCTTGCGCTCGGCTGCTATCTGGGCACGGAGGAGGTGAGCTGGCAGGTAGGTTGAGTCCTTCGCCAGCAGATAGTCCACCTGCCGTGTAGCACTAACTGTATCTTTTCGCTCAAGAGCTGACTGTGCCAAGATGCGATAGGCATCCTTGTTCTTCGGATCGATCTCCAGCAGGCGCTGGGCTGCACTATCTGCCGCCGCATACTGCTTATCCTGCAGTAGGGCTATGGATAGATTGTACTGAAGGCCCACATCTCGTGGGGAAAGCTCAAGACCGCGACGGAAGTCCTCGACTGCGGGCGTATACTCCTTCTGCGAGAAGCGAGCGATGCCACGCAGGAGGTAGGCACGAGGAAAGATCGGGTTACGCTCAAGAGCCAGTGAGGCATCAGCCTCAGCACCGGCGTAGTCATCAAGGTTGATCTTCGCCACAGCCCTATAGAAGTAAGGCTCGGCCATCCAAGGGCGCAAGCCGATGATCTGATTGAAGTACCCCATCGAGACGATATAGTCATTGAAGTAGATCGCATTGCGTCCGATCGAAAGCGCCTGCTCGACATCGATCTGCGCACGTAGCGTAGAGGCAGATAGGAGGAGGGCAAGGGCCGCAAGTGTGTACTTCTTCATACGTCGTCTATCTCGTAGTGTAGGAGTGAGGGCTGAGGCACGAGGAGCCCAGTAGCCTGAGGATTACTTACGCTTCTGTGGAGCGGTGACGACACGATAGTGTGCCGACACCTTGCCCTTCTGCATATTAGCAAGCTTACCCTTGATGAGTTGCTTACGGATCGTCGCGATCTTATCGATGAAGAGGACGCCCTCGATATGGTCATACTCGTGCTGGATCACACGAGCGGCAAAGCCCGTGTAAGTCTCACGATGGGGCTGGAAGTCTGCATCCAGATACTCAATGGTGATCGTCGCTGGGCGCGTGACCTTCTCATTGACACCAGGGATACTGAGGCAACCCTCATTCTCTGCGAGGGTCTCTTCACTACTCTCGACGATGCGAGCATTGATGAAGGTCTGCTTGAGCCCCTTGCACTCGGGGAACGTCTCTGCCATAGGATCGGCATCGATGACAAAGAGGCGGATGGCACGCCCGATCTGAGGGGCAGCCAAGCCGATACCATCAGAGAAATACATGGTCTCCCACATATCTTCAATGAGGGTACTCAGGCCTTCGTAGTCGGCAGTAATATCTTGCCCGACCTCACGCAGGACGGGGTGTCCATATATATATATAGGTAGCTTCATCGTAGGGATGATTAGGTGATATTATTTGAATGGTAGATGAATTGCCCCAAGACCATCACGGCTCTCAAGGTAGCTCTGCAGGATAATGACAGCGCTGACCTCGTCGACGAGCCCTTTATCCTGCTCACGGCGCTTCTTGCCAATCCCAGCCTCACGTATAGCACGCTGCGCCAGAGTCGAGGTGAAGCGCTCATCTTGATACTCAATAGGGACAGAGGGCAAGGCCTTACGGAGCTTCTCTACAAAGGGACGGATATACCTCATCGAGGCAGACTCCTCATTATTCATCTGACGGGGATAGCCGATGATGATACGCTCCACAGACTCACGCTGTACGTAGTCTGTGACGAAGGCAAGGAGCTGATGTGTCGGGTGCGTCCCGAGCCCCCCCGGGGTAATCTGGAGGGGATCCGTGACTGCGACACCGCAGCGCTTCTGTCCGTAGTCGATAGCGAGTATTCGTCCCATAGTTTCGGGCAAAGATACGGAAAACTACCTGCTCTATGCGTCGCAAGCTCGTTACCGACCTAAAGCAAGCTGACTCCCCCTCCGATGAGAGGAGAGGGAGCCAGCAGATGATATTTATCCTATGTGAGATTAATTAGCGATAGGCTTCTTAGAGAAGAGGCGGATATAAGCCTTCAGCTTGCTTTGGTCTGCAGTGGAGTAAGCCTCACCCTTCGCATTAGCGACAGCTCCCACGCCCTGCGGACCACGATTACCAGAGATACTCTCACCATAGAAGTAGAGCCAACTTGGTGTAGAGCCCGCACTATGAATCCAATAGAATAGAGAGTTGCTTGAGCCATGGTCCGAATTTACATTCGTTTCTCGGACACCATCGTACTTATATCCACCAAGGGTCAGCTCACGCTGCGTATCATCTACCTCAGGTATATATAGCAACTTTCGAGTAGGACGATCGGTCTTCCAGATATACCATGAAACGTCCCAAGAGTAGAGGGTACTCCAACCACCATAATAAGGTCGGTGATAAGCAGGACCTAAGTAGCGGGAATAGATATGCAGCTTCTGATTATCCATATCAAACTTATAGGCATTTGCCGTCAGGAACTGCTGTCCTTCCCCCCACCCAACGAGCATATAGGCATCTCGGGGGCCAGCATTATTTCGAACTAGATTATTGGTAAAGTAATAAGTCGAGAAGTACAAGCCTTCATTCGGAGCATCGGTCTTGTATAGAGGAGCCTTCTCTACATCACCAACAATATAAGGGATCTGCATATCCTTAGGGATACTAATTGGGGCGATATTTCGAGCCTTACCTGATATGGCCGTAGAGAGCCCCGTAGCTGCCTCTGGAGTATATTTCTCTATATCCCCTGTCAAGACCAATGGAAATCTCTCTTGGGTTTCGTATTCTCTTGGAGGGAGCTTAATAGGACCATACTTATTAGAGTTGAAACTCTTTGGGACGGTATTATTGTTATCCCGCGAGTAGAGGTAGTGTCTATAAGTAAAGTTACCAGAGCTTGAGTCCTTATAGGGATTATCGGGGAGCTTCCCTGGGAAGATAGAAGCCCACTTATGAAGGACTGGCAATACCTGATCCGCACCGAGGCTTGTCGTAGCAACCTCATCATATGTATGATAATCACCCGTATCCTCCTTCTCCATAAAGCTAAGGAAGGTGTGAATCTTAGTCTGAGCTCCCACCAGGCGTAGAGTCTGACCACTGAGCTCAGAAGAAGAAAGTCGGAAGGCTCCCGCAGGGAAATTGCGGGTTAAGAGTGGCTTACGAATAAGAGCCTTGGGTAGGCATGATTCTCCCCTTGTCTGATCAAGACTCGTTTCTTGATTATATTCAGCTCCCGTACGGTTAGCATCATAGAGGAGGACGTGCATGATACCACCACGGCTCTGCTCCTTAGTACGCCCTACATTGGTAGTGGCACCAGTAGTCTCTACTGTCTGTGGCATAGCCCAGATGAGGTAGTATTTAGCAGACTTAGCCCCCGTAGCGATCTCCTCCTTGTCCTTGAACCAGAAGTCTGCGTAGTTGGGGAAAGCCAGCGGCCAGCCATAGTTAGCGGCTGCTGAATCAATAATAGCCTTCCCATCAGGACGGAGACCAGTCCACGAGGAAGCGAGGTCCTTTGACGAACGGATGTTATCATCCGAGAGGTCATAACTACCTCGGAAGGCAAGCATATTCGTTAGAATACGTATCCCGGCCAGCTTGATAGGAGCAAAGTCACGATTCTGGATCTCAAGTCGCAGGAGCGTCCCCTGAGGGCGCAGGGTGAAGCGGCTACCAAAGATGATAGCATTGTTGCCACCGGCCTTATTAACGAAGTCTGCGTCTGACAGAGTGATCCACTGTGAGAAGAAGGGGACGTCGAGCGTCACCTTCTCTTCGTCTGTATAGCTATCTCCCTTAGTAGACTTCGTGATCCCCTTGAGGTTCCACTTATTCTGAGCACTAAAGCGATCAATACCCTGGTCAGACTGTACATCATTGGAGTACTTCACCGACTCCAGGTTATTGGGGTCGAAGGCCAGGGTGCGATTATTGCGCTTACCTCCTATGACCAGTGCTACACTCCAACTCCCCTTAGTGAAGTCCGTTCCTCCCGTCGCAGTCACAGGTGAGCCACCAGGCTTTGTGTGGAGGTACACACGGTCGGCGGGGACAGCAGAGCCATCAGGATAAGAGGTGCGACGCTCCATCGTGATCTCACCGACCGTGACAGGCTGAGAAGAATCCGTCGAGCGAAGAATGACGGTAGCCTTAATATCCCCCTTGACTGAGGAGAGGTCAAGGTGAGAGGAAGTCGTCGTAGTACCCCCGTTCGTCTCATCGTAGACGACGTAGTCAAAGGCACGACCTGACTGGGTCTTCTGCCCCTGCTCTGAGGAGGTATCACGGAACTGTTCGGCTCCAAAGTCAAGCATGACTTCTACACCCGGGCCTTCGGATGTAGCAGAATTATGAGCCAGTCGATCACCATCTTCCTGACGACAAGAAGCGAGGAGGGTGCCGAAGAGACCAGCAAATAAGAGAAGTTTTTTCAACATACAATCAAGGATAAATTTGATTTTAATTCAGACATAGCATAGTGCTGAGCTGTGGGAGTGAAGCTTGATGCTCACTACGTGCCCAGCGACATTTAGTAAATCCCATACGGGCGTAGAGTAACAGTAGCTTTCCGAGCCTAAAGGCTCAGAAGCACAAAAATCCAATTCGTGCACAAAGATACTATGATCCAAAAACGCATTCCAATAGACAGTAACTATTAAGTTATAGACACCACACGTTAAATACCCTTAAAATAAGCGGCATTCTTGCGAAGGAAAAAGCAGCTTCCCGTAGTGGGATTTCTCTATCTATGCACGTAGTCGTAAAGACCAGGTACAAAAACCCTAAAATCCACGTACGTGGATCTAAGGACCACGTACGTAGACCAAGCTTATCAGCCACTCGTCCGCTACTTTTACTCGTACTCATAGGAGGGCTTTCCACGGCTGTCTCCAGCTTTTCCTTCGCAGAAACAAACCACCACTAAGTAGTACTGCAGTGCAACATTCACTTATAAAACGCTGTAAGATAACCTCTTCGTATAGCGAATCACATCGGCGTAACACAGATCAAGTGGAATACCCACTATCTAAAAGCCGTAGGAGGACAGCTCCTCTCTCGGGGGAAAGACGTATCTTTGTGGAAGAGAAAAAGTTTTGCCACGAGCGACATGTCTAAGCAATATACTATCCCGGAGATCCTCAGCGCTGAGATCGAAGCACTGCGTACCATCCCACAAGACAATGACTACGAAGCAGCTATCCGCCTGATCCTGGAGCACGTGCATCAGGGTGGTGGTCGCCTCATCACCTCGGGTATGGGGAAGGCTGGACAGATCGCTCACAACATCGCGACGACCTTCAGCTCTACGGGGACGCCCGCTTACTTCCTCCATCCGAGCGAAGCACAGCATGGCGACTTGGGGATGGTCTGTGAGAGTGATGTGATGCTCTTGATCAGCAATTCAGGCAAGACACGCGAGGTACTGGAGCTTGTCGCCCTCACACGGCGCATGTATCCCCGCCTACCCTTCATCCTCATCACGGGTAATAGCGAGAGTCCGCTCTCTCAGCTCGTCGACGTCACCCTCTCCACGGGCAATCCCGCAGAGGTATGCCCTCTGGGGCTGACGCCTACGACGAGTACAACCGTGATGACGGTGCTCGGTGACCTCCTGGTAGTGAGCGTGATGCAACGCATCGGCTTCACCTACCACGACTACTCACTGCGCCACCATGGTGGCTACCTCGGGGACAAGAGCCGCGAGCTCGTCTCTCCCGAGATAGAGAAGAAGAAGTAGTCTCCACCGCAGGGCGCCCACGCACAGCTCGGGAGAGCTGGACGCATTCCGATGGGTTACCCACACTCTATTTTATGATTTATGTATGCACTCATCGAGGTCAGGCTGATGGACTTCACCGTAGAGCATACGTCCATTGTCCCTCTACCCCTCACGGGGCGGACGGATGCTTACTTATCAGTTACATTAGATGACATTCGAAGAATTAGGGGTAAGTGCCCCTATCTGCCAAGCCGTTCGTGAGCTTGGCTATGAACAGCCTATGCCTGTGCAAGAGGCAGTGATCCCTTACCTCTTAGGTGCCCCCATTGACCTCATCGCCCTGGCCCAGACGGGGACGGGGAAGACGGCTGCCTTTGGCCTACCCCTCCTGCAGAACGTAGAGCGAAGCCTTCAGGCTCAGCCCAACGATGGCGTCGCTACACCACGCGCCCTCGTCCTCTGCCCTACCCGCGAGCTCTGTCTGCAGATCGCTGATGACCTCACGGCCTACAGCAAGTACCTCCCCTCAGTACGTATCCTCCCCGTCTATGGAGGCTCATCCATTGAAGCACAGATACGCACACTTCGCCGCGGTGTAGAGGTCATCGTTGCCACCCCAGGTCGTCTCATCGACCTCATGGAGCGTGGTGCAGCCAGCCTCGACAGCATCGAGACGGTCGTCCTGGACGAAGCTGACGAGATGCTGACGATGGGCTTCTCCGAGAGCCTCCAGACGATCCTCGCCGAAGTACCTAAGGAGCGTCACCTCCTACTCTTCTCCGCTACGATGCCCCGTGAGATCAGCTCCATCGCTGCCTCCTACATGCACCAGCCCAAAGAGATCATCGTCGGGACAAAGAACGAGGGGAATAAGAATATCCGTCACTACTACTACGTCGTATCGGCACGCCACAAGTACCTTGCTCTGAAGCGTATCGCCGACTACTACCCCGATATCTACGGTATCATCTTCTGCCGCACGCGTCGTGAGACTCAGGAGATCGCCGATCAGCTTATCCGTGATGGCTACAATGCTGATGCCCTGCACGGCGAGCTCTCGCAGGCTCAGCGTGACTACGTGATGCAGAAGTTCCGTATCCGCAATCTCCAGCTCCTCGTCGCGACTGACGTGGCGGCTCGCGGGCTGGACGTGAATGACCTCACGCACGTCATCCACTACGGCCTGCCCGATGACATCGAGAGCTACACCCACCGCAGTGGTCGTACAGCACGTGCAGGGAAGATGGGTATCTCCATCGCTATCTGCCACAGCCGTGAGCGTGGCCGTCTGCGTGACATCGAGCGCATCTCACATGCCACCATCGAGCGTAAGCACCTCCCCACGGGTCAGGCTATCTGCGAAAAGCAGCTTTTCCACCTGGCAGACCGCATCGAGCGTGTCGAGCTCACCGAGGATACGACGCTCGACACCGTGCTCCCCGAGCTGGTCCGTAAGCTCGACTGGATCGACAGAGAGGAGCTTGTACGCCGACTGATGCTCCTCGAGCACCGTCGCCTGCTCGACTACTACGAGAGCGAAGAGGCGATCGAGGAGGCCGATGACAAGGGCCGCCTCTCGGGCGAAGGCAAGGAAGGCAAGAAGCGTGACAAGCGCAATGCCGTAGCTGAGGAGGGGATGAAGCGCCTCTTCATCAACTTCGGTAAGCTCGACCGTATGTTCCCCAACAAGCTCATTGAGCTGGTCAATAAGTGCGTCCCTGGGCGCGTGAAGATCGGTAAGATCGACCTACTCCCACGCTTTGCCTTCTTCGAAGTCGAGGAAGCTGATGCTCAGGAGGTCATCCGCTCAATGAGTAGCTACGAGGTCGATGGCCGCCGTATCGCAGTCGACTATGCTGATGCTATGGGGAGTGGTGATGGCAAGAAGGAACGCCGCAGTCGTCGCAATCAAGACTTTGCTCCCGAGCGCAAGTCCTACCGCAAGGGGAGTAAGAGCAGCGAGGGTGCCTTCGACAAATACAAGGGAGGTAAGAGCTCAAAGGGAGGCAAGAAGAAGAACCGCTGGTAAGCGTGTATATCATCTATAGTCCCTCCCTCCGTTATAGATACATCATGGTAGATAGGCTTTCTACCGCTGTATATTTAATACATACGAACGAATTATGAAGAAGATGATCATCGCAGCCGTTGCGCTGCTCGCCAGCACCTTCGCAGTGCAAGCTCAGGGAGTCCATCCCCGTCTCGAAGTCGCGGGGAACTTCTCCACGAATATCGTAAAGGACGCTAGTGGCTACTCTGTCAAGGACTACAAGACTCGTCCAGGCTTCCGCGTCGCTGGGGCTGTCGAAGTCGGTCTCCTTGGTCCGCTCTATATCGCTCCTGGTATCGCCTTCCAGCAGAACGGGAGTAAGCTGGGCGACCAGACGACGACGCTGAACTATCTGAGCGTACCCGTCAACCTCGGTCTGCGTCTGGGCCTCGGTGGCTTAGCTGTATCGCTCGAAGGGGGACCATCGTTCTCCTACGGTGTCTCCTCCAGCTCTACCGCTAAGGATGTCCTCCTCGACTTCCAGAATGGTGGCCTCAAGCGCTTCGAAACGGGCGTCAATGCTTCGGTCGCTGTTCACCTCAGCAGCCTGTACTTCCGACTGGGTTCGGACATCGGTCTGACGAACATCTACAAGCAGAAGGCCAGTGAAGCGAGCCTCAAGAACGCTTCCTTCTATTTCGGTGTCGGTCTGCGCTTCTAAGAAGCCCTCCATCCTCTCTTAGAGACTGCAGGCCCTCCCGCCCCGATGAAGGAGGCGGGAGGGCCTGCACTCTTATTCTCCTCCTATATATAATGTATGGGAGTGAACCGCACGAGTTACATCAGGTTTATATAATATATGAATACAAGCTCCTCCCGCCCTAAGAAGGGTGACCGCATTGACTTCATCCTCCAGCTGTGGTTCTTCGTACTGGCCATCGGCTCTATCGTTGCTTTCTTTGCCTGTCGTAGCACCTATCCCCTACTCTTCCAGAGCCTCGGGATGGCAGCTATCGTCATACGCGTCATCTACTACGTGAAGCTCCTCGTACTCTCACGCCGTGACGACAAGCGAAAGTAAGTAGCCCCACGAAGTCCCCAGCCTATATTATATACCTTTACTCACATGCATAAGACTGCTATGGAGCGCCCGTACAAGGCGCTCTTCATCGATATTGACAATACGCTTCTGACCTTCCGTCCCTCAGCTGAGATAGCTTTTCGGAAGACCTTCGAAGCTATGGGCATTACATACGAGCCCAGTTACTACGAAGTCTATTATTGGATCGGCGATGTACTCTGGACGCAGCAGCAGCGCCAGCAGATCACCGTACAGGAGATCCACGACACGATCTTCCACCGTCTCTTAGCCGCACTCGCCATCGACGCTGATGCCGATGCCTTCGGGAAGTTCTTCCATCAGCAGCTCCACGAAGAAGCTATCCTGGAGCCAGAAGCCGCTGAAGCACTCAGCTATCTCAGTGAGCGCTATAAGCTCTATGTAGCCTCCAATGGTATGCTCGACATGCAGCGCTCACGCCTGCAGGTCGCAGGGATCCTACACTACTTCTCCGACCTCTTTGTCTCGGATGATATCGGAGCAGAGAAGCCTTCCGAAGCCTTCTTTGAGGAAGCCATGCGCCGAAGTGGTGTAGCCCCCAATGAAGTACTCTTCATCGGAGACAGCCTTCAGGCCGATATGACGGGTGCCCTTCGCAGTGGTATCGACCGCTGCTGGTACAATAGCCACGCAGCTCCAGTACCCGAAAGCCTTCCCTTAAACTATGTCATCCAGCGCCTGAGCGAAGTGAAGACCTTCCTATAAGCCCCATGGCAAGGCTTCTCGCCCCCCCATTTTAGCATTTTGCCTCTCAACGAAAGCAACTTCCCCCGGTAGATCCGTAGATCCGTCGGGGGAAGTTGCTTTATTACGCTACGAAATCATCCCTCTCGCAGCTCACAAAGGAGTCTAAAGAATTCGTATCTTTGCGCTGGCAATGCCACTATGCAAGCGGGATTTCACGCACTCTTGATGGTGGCACTGGCATCCAAATGGCTCAGTAGCTTAGTTGAATAGAGCGTCAGATTCCGGTTCTGAAGGTCGAGGGTTTGAGTCCCTCCTGGGTCACATCCGCATAGCTCCTCAAGTTCGTTTCTGCGAACCGAGAAGAATGCGTATCTTTGCAGCGATCTTAGGAGGATGGAGCGAGTCTCCTCTTCTTATAATCGATCATAGGAGAGATGGCAGAGTGGTCGAATGTGGCGGTCTCGAAATCCGTTGTACCGCAAGGTACCGGGGGTTCGAATCCCTCTCTCTCCGCAAAGAGGCTTCAAAGTGACTGCAAAATGGTCGTTAGAGAAGCCTTCAAAACAAGAGGAAATCGTTGTAGGACACGGTCTTACAACGATTTTTTTGTATACAGGCCATAGACCTGACGGCTTACCCCTAGGGTCTAATCGTCATCAATCGGTCAAATTCTGCTACAGAAACTGCTACACAAAATTAGACGTAGCAATTAGTGTAGCAGTGACGGCTAAATGAAGGGCTAATTGAAGGCAGCAACGTACTCTCATTCAATGTGTAAGTAAGTAACTTTGTAGCACGTGCTACACTAACGAATGATGCATTATGAGACAATCGGTCAAGGTGTCCTTCTACCTACGCTCTAACTATGAGAACAAAGAAGGCAAGTCGCCCGTCATGCTACGCATCTTCCTCGGAGGAGCAATGAGCAATCTTGGCTCCACGAAGATCTTCGTAGACAAGGCACAATGGAACAACAGGACCAGCCGGCAGAAGGGGCGCTCCTCAGAAGCCCTCGCTGTCAATGCTAGTCTAGATGCCATCTCAGCCAACCTCCACTCCCTCTACCACAAGTACCAAGACGACCAAACGATCTCGCTTGACAAGCTCCGCTCCGCCTACCTCGGACAAATCCAGGAGTTCAGCACCTTTCTCCCTGTCTTTGACAAGTTTATCGATGACATCCGTCAGCGCGTGGGGCACACCATCAGCAAGGAGAGCTTGCAGAAGTACAGCGTCTTACGTAAACACTTCTTCGAGTTCCTAATACACAGGTATAAGCGTAAGGACATCGGACTGATGGAATTCACGCCTGCCATCATCCAAGACTTCGAGCTATACCTCACGACAGTGGCCTCATGTGCCTACAATACCGCTGTCAAGAAGATGAAGACCTTGAAGACCGTCACTATCTATGCCCTAAAGCGGGGCTATCTCCTCCAAGATCCTTTTCGTGATCACCACTTCCACCTCACCCCTGTAGACAGAGGCTTCCTCACCGATGAGGAGATCCTGAAGATAGCCAACAAGGAGCTGACCATCCCTCGCCTTGAGCTCGTCCGTGACCTCTTTCTCTTCTCCTGCTTCACTGGACTTGCCTATATTGATGTCGCAAACCTCAGAAGAGAACACCTCGTTACTATGAATGGAAAGACATGGATCATGACGCGGAGAAAGAAGACAAGAGTAGAGAGTAACATCCTCCTCCTGGACATACCCAAGGCCATCATCGAGAAGTATAGCCCTAGTACGACTTCCAAAGACGGTAAGCTTTTCCCCATTCTCTCCAACCAGAAGATGAATGCCTACCTCAAGGAAATCGCTGACGTATGCGGGTTGCAGAAGCGGCTCACCTTCCATCTGGCCCGCCATACCTTTGCGACGATGTCGCTCAGCAAAGGTGTACCGATGGAGAGCGTCTCAAAGATGCTGGGGCATACCAACATCAAGACCACGCAGATCTATGCCCGTATCACCAGCAAGAAGATCGAGCACGATATGGAGCAGCTAGCGGGCAAGCTCGATAAGTTCAACGAAGCCATGGGCCTCTAAGCCTATCCTCTCCCCCTTAACAAAAGCCCCATTATGAATCAGACTAAGAAAGAGCTTTCCTACTTCCGACTCAAGCTGGAAGGCTACCTCAGAGATCATCACCCCGAGCTAATGGCCGACAGCACCTTCATCAGTGCTCGTGCAGACCTAGCCCTCTCCACCTACTGCGATAGCGTAGCCCAGGGCTTCTCGCACCTCGAAGCGGAGGCAATGGCCAGCGAGATCCTCTATCAGGGACTCCACTTCTCCAAGTATGACACCCTCGTCTCCATCCTTGAGCAGGAGTTCTCCGAAGAGCTTCCCGAGCCCCTCCCCCGTAAGCTCGCCCCCATCCTCCTGGGCAACAAGTCCATTCAAGCGGTCTTTTCAAAGTATGATCTCCGCGATGATTTTGACGGAAGTCGTGAGTATGAGCTACTCTACACCGAGCTGACAGGTACCATCGTCCTGCTCATTGAGGAGAATCACTTGCCCATCGTAGACAAGGCTGAGATATACGTTCAAGAGTAAGATTCCACTGGGGACACTCGAGTATCAAGAGCCAAGATATACGCTCCGCTCCACACGTCAAGGGGCAAGCACCCTTGCCCTTTGTGTCGCGAAGCATCTTGTCCCTGCTCTTGAAACTCAAGAATGCCCCCAGATATGAATACTCAAGCAATGAATTACGATCCACACAGCCCCCTCTTCATCAGGGGTAAGGCCTCTCCCGACAAGCAGACGAAGGGGCAGGTATCTCCTTCCCGTTTCGTTGACTGGCGACGTATCATTGAGCTGGCACTTCTACTGACACTTGTTGTAGCTGCCGTCTACCTCATCTCAAGAGTCGTCACTCCACAGGTCGTAACGATTGTAGGTGTCATAGCGGGCTTCCTCCTGCTACGCTTCGTAGTACGAACCATCCTACAAGTTACCTTCACCATCCTCGGCTTCCTCTTCTGGCTAGCCATTTTCGTGGCGATCCTGATCTGCATCCTTTAGCAAGGATGATTCCTCATACTCTAGACGGGTGGCTGGCTCTTAGGAGCTAGCCACCTTTTTACTTTCTACTTATAGGCTTTGCACTTCTGCTTCTCATCCAGCCGCTCCACTTGATGCGTAAGCGACGGATGCTGTTTCTTTTCCCTCGCAAAGGTAGGACGGGGCTTGGGCTACCCCAAGGTCGGTGCCTGCGGTTGGCAGGGAAAATCTCCACACTTCCGCCCCAGGGGCTCCAGGTTGTATTCCCCCCCCCAAACCTTGTGTCCGCCATCGCCCCGCTACCTCTGCCTTGCTCGAAAAAGGAATCAGCATACTCCGATCGTTGGACGCATAAAAAAAATGTCACTATGGATAAGCAGAACGTAAATACCACACCTTCGATGAAAGGAAAAGGAGATAGCTCCTCCTCCCATTACCGCATAAACTCGGGGAATGGAGCACGTGTCCTGTGGGGATGATGAGTGTTGAAGAGAAAGAGAAAGCTCAATACACTTGACTCGGAGGCGGATGTCCTTAACCCAAGCGCTATGCATATCGAGAGTGTGAGTGATGAATCAGCTCCTATCACGAGCGAGATAGTAAACGGGATATCACTTAAGCTATCGCGAGGATTACATCTCGAGATCTCGAGGTCTCGAGAAATTAATTAATCGAGAGACAGAGGGATAGAGCGAAGCTATGAAGCATCCATTCTTGATACTGGCAAGGTGTGTCTTTGTCCGACAAACTATTGTTTTGCCGACAAAGACCCTTGCCCCAAGAGGGGAGAGAATCACTCCGAAGTCGTAATTACTACACCAAGAGTTATGTGCAAAAGGATAGATCGCTGGGACCGATGGGATACCCGACTGCCCAGCACCAAAGAGCAAGAGACAGTTATCGCCCTCTTTCATAAATCAGGAGCCAAAACGAAATCAGACTTTGTACGCGATCGACTCCTAGACAAGAGCTTTAAGATCATCACCGAAGATAAATCCACCGTCGAATACTACCGAAAACTCTCCAACATCACAGCACTGATTCAGAAGATCGGCATCCTCTACAACCAAACAGTGAAGGCTATCAACAGCTATCAATCAATCAAGACGGCACAGATCATACTTCAAAAATCAGAGCAATACCCTCAGCAAATGATCATCCTAGAGCAACAGGCTATTGAGCTAACCTTAGATTATCAGAAGCGATAAACGCTAAGCGTCCGTGTATGATAAAGTTTCTGTATGACCAAGGTCGCTTAGCTACCGAGCCCAAGCCCCCCCGTCATTGCAGAGACCCTTGAAAAGAAGACTTCTCCGATAGTCTCAGCGAGACCATCGAAGCGGGCTATAAGTGCATGAAGCAAGAGATCCTAAGCCTTGTCGCATGCGAGATGGAGTGAATCAAGAGCGATACTAAGCTCAAGCATCTGATCAAGGAATAGGGGGTGTTTAGAATACATCAAACTCAGAGTACCAAAAATACTGAAGTAACCTCAATGTATCGGCCTCTCTTACATACCGACTCCTACACGACGGATTTGAGAATGAGGGGCTATCAGACAGTCCACGATACGTCTACGGCTCGGAGCCTCATAGCCACGAAAGACGATGAGGTGATTCGAGACGCTGAGGATAACCTTCTCGATCCGTATACCTACTCGGCTCAGTCGCTCATTGAGGTAACTCGCCCATGCCCCATCCAGATACCGGAGGGTCTCTACTCCCGACAGTGTTGGAAGGTGATCGGTGATGCTGAGTCGTGTTACCCACCCCATATCAGCTTCATAGGTATGCCCATCCTCTTCCCAACTAGCCATCCCATCTCGATCCCTGACTGCGATATGATCTATCACTTGGATCTCAGACAGCGGGCGAGGAGTGATCGGGGCTTGCCCTTCCTTCGCCTGAAGCATCCCTCGGGGCGTCCTGCAGCCCTAGAGGCCGAGACCGAGGAGTGCGATGTATAAGACCTGCCGAGTGCTCATGGCTTTACTTCTCTATGGGGTTGTATGGGAGGTTGAGCATAGGATCACCCTTGAAGCCCATTCGTCCTCCGAGGGCCTTGATAGCTTGTTCGGGATTGGCATAGAGCTGGACGATGATCTTCTCTAGCTCCTTCCTCGTCGTGGGGCGCTGGTTCCACTTCCAGCGGACGATATTCTCCCCAGCGGAGAGGTTGGCGATCCCTATGCAGGTATACCGATAGTCCCCCTCGCTGTCAGCGACCTCTAGAATCAGCCCGGGTAGTCCCCCAAACTTGTACGGCCCCTCAGAGAGTGGGATCTCTGATGTAAACCAAGCGATCCACTGCCTCCCCCCAAAGGAGACCTCTGCCCTCTGACAGCTATGTCCGAGGATCTCCCGCTTCTCGGGCTTCACCTGCCATTGTAGGGTAGGCTTAGGCTCTACATAGCTCATCACAGGGGCTCCAGCAGGCAGGCGGTAGTCAGTGGTAATATCCTGCGTCTTCGGATAGCCCCGGTAGAGGATCATCGGCGGGACAACATCTGTCACGATCTTCCGAGGAAACTGACCAGTATCGATCAAGGGCGTGGCGGCAGAGTCTGCTTGGTAGTGTTTCAGACTATACACCTTACTGATCTGTGTCCCTATGTCTAAGCGCACTTGATCCTGAGTGACATATTCCCGATCAGTAGGATCAGAGATGAAGTCTAGCTGGTAGAGCACACGATACTGCACCCGATCCAGACTATCAGCCTCAGCGAGCGAGCGAGGCTTGTCGAAGACCTGTGCCCCGAGGGGGAGGATGCTGAATAGGGATACTCCTAGGAGTATGAGTTTAATGGCTTTCATATTATATCTATAGTTAGTAGTTAGAGCTTGAATGAGACCTTCACGAGCACCGCACGAGGACGTAGACGATAGCTGTGCTGGATGGTAGCGTAGGATAGGCGCTGGATGCTGTGATAGGCCTGCATGCCCAGCAGATTATTCAGTTCGCAGCCCACCTCTACTCGAGAGCCGCTCCACTTGAGCTGGCTGTCCAGGAGTAGGACATCGGTCTTTTCGCTGGAGGAGCTGACATGATTATGCTCTAGGATGATATCCCAGAATATGTTTTTCCCAAAGGCTACTCCTATCTGTGCGGTCTCGGAGAGGAGGTTATCGATCTCGGTGCGAGAGGCGAATCGGGAGGTATAGTTACGCCCATAGTAGACATTGTAGTCCAGGAGGATTTCCTTGATGGGATTGGCCTTCAGGGCTAGTCGCACGCTCTGGGTATGTACTTTATAGGGCGTGATCGTCCCCTGATAGGCTACCTGCCCTAGATGGTGTGTATAGCCTAGGTCGAGGTCGATCCCTAGGCCTGTCCAGGTAAATCCCTTGCTCAGCGACCACACCCCCGAGAAGGTCTGTGTATGGTGCTTGTGCGCTAGGAGCTCATAGCGTCCTCCGTCCTCACCGAGGAGTAGCATCTGGATAAAGGGCTTGTAGTGCATGCTCTGCCTCGCCCTCAGAGAGGACGACAGGAACGAAAAGATGTCTCGGTAGTCTACCCGCCCCTCTATGGTGGCTGTTTGCTCCCTGAATAGCCTAGGTGTCCCGACCGTCAGACTACGATAGCTCTCTAGGACGGGGTCGGGATACCAATCACGGATCCTCGGCTCCGTATGTGCATAGCTACCTGCCAACTGGAGACCCCAGTGCTGTCCTAAGCTTAGCTTGACCTTGAGATGAGGCTCGATGAGGAGGCCTGCTAGACGATCCGAGCTTGTCCGTCGGAGCTGGTAGATGACGGGGAGAGCTAGATCTATGGAATACTTCTGACGTAGATAGCTTAGGGTCTGCTCCACACCTACACGCAGGATACGATCATAGCTACTGCCCGTGCGCTCCAGTAGGCTACTCGATAGGCTCTGCCACTGGTACGAGGCAAAGACCTGAGGGCTATACGTCCAGTAGCGCACAAGGGGGAGGTTGAGGATCCTAAGGCGATTGTCCGTATAGAGACTTGTGAACCATCCCCGCTGCCCGATCATACTGTGTAGTGTGGGGAGCACCTGCTGCAGTTGCTGGTTATTGGCTGTCTCAAAGTCTTCGTCTGAGGTCGTAAGCCGCTGGGTGAGGATAAACTCTATCGGGAGACGTGTACGGCCATTGATGAAGTGCATCTGATTGTTCAGGTGCAGGGCATCTAGCCCTTGACGCTGAGGGGTTGCTAGTCCATTGAGGGCGATTGTCCCCGAGGCCCTACTCTGCGAGGCGCTCGCACGAAGCTGATCCTTGAGGTAGTAGCCCTGCAAGTTCTTCTCATAGCTAAGGCTGGTCGAGGCGCTCCCCTGCCGTAGTAGATGCTCGATGCGCTCATCTAGGAGGAGCGGGGAGGAGGGGCGTCCATACCGAGCCTGCGAAGAGCCCTCGGAGCGAATCTTATCATACCGATAGCTCCCCTGCAGCTTGAGCTGGCTACTATCCGAGAGGACAAAGGCACTATTGCCACTGGCCATCAGCGACACATTGTCTGTATAGTATGATGGGGGGAGGTTGGGGGTAGCGGGCTTATCTATGCGGGCAAAGATGTGCTCCTCCCTCGAGCCACCCCTCTGCACGCCAAAGGAGCTCTCGTAGTACTGCCTGCCTGAGTTATCGACATACGCCACGCCGAGGAACTGCGCTCTCCGGGCAAGGTAGTTACTCCTGATCCGGCTATTGGTCTCAAGCCCATCACCATAGCCAAGACCCAAGTCAAGCGAAACACCCCAGATCCCACGCTTCTTGGGCGAGAGCTTGAGGTTGAGGATGACATCATCCGAGGAGCGTTTGCCTACCAGCGCCTTGATGCCCTGGTAGTTATCCAGCACCTGTATGGTGGAGATGTCGCTCGCGTCTATATTGCTCGTGATCAGCTCATAGCCCCCCTGGGTCAGATCGATCCCCTCGATATTGATTTGCTTTAGGGGCTTGCCTTGGTACTTGAGCAGGCCTCCCTCCATACGCATACCTGGGATACGGCGGATGACATCCCCGATACTGCGGTCAGTGGCCTTCGCTAGACGAGCGACATTATAGTTGATGGTATCTTGGTTTCCCCAGACCCGTGGAGCTTGCACGGAGACTTCCTTGAGGAGATAGGTATCCTCCTTGAGATCAATATCTAGCTCGTGCGCCGTGGGGAGTGTGAGACGCTGGGTATAGGTCTTGTAGCCGAGGCAGCGAGCCGACACAATAGCCTGAGTGAGCTGGCCGCTTGCAGTGAGCTCAAACTGCCCTCCAGCATCCGTATGGGCGTAGCTAAGGATGGTACTATCTGTCACGGAGAGGAGGGTGATAGAGACTCTAGGGAGTGGCTCCTTGCCTGAGTGGACGACCCCTCGGATCTTGATGGAGCTCTGTGCCCCGAGGGTAAGGCTGAGGCCGATAAGGCCGAGTAACCCCACTCCCCCCTTCCAGAGGGAGACCAGTAGACTCAGTACATAGCATGAGCTACCAAGTGGGCTTGAGTAGGTGTTTCGGTATCGCATCGCTAACGTGGAATTAACAATACTATTACGGGGCAAATATATGGAGACCATTGCGCAAGGCCATCTCTTCACAGCTTGCACCTTCTTGCCTCGAAAATTGGGATCTTTAGGCTGAGAAGTGGGATACCTGCACCTCCCCCTTGCCCCCTTCCCGGGAGGATCATCCTCCCGAGAGGGGGCTTTTCTGGGCTATTTGGTGCTCTGGAGCACAAGAAGCCTAGGCATACGCTTCAGATTGTATGCCATAGCCTCCAAGATATTCTGTGTATGC
>NZ_CALPBU010000008.1:0-105666 GCF_943169685.1 Porphyromonas bobii | reverse complement strand
AAACTCTTCATTGTCAATATTTTATTGTACTTTGTTCTGTTTGTCTTGCTCTAAAAATGATTCTTGCTTCAGATTTATTAGTGTATCTCTACCTAAGTAAAGGTCGTAATTGACGGTTAGGTCTTCTTTTCCCTAAACGTTTGTTACTACACTTCTGTTTGTCAATATCAATTATCTCAAAGATCTCTTAAAGTCAAACTACCTGCGTCACCGCAAGGCCGTTCGTTTCTTTTGCGAGTGCAAAGGTAGGGAAAAATCACCCAAACTTCCAAATAAGCACGCAAATTCATACGACGACAAGGCAGTTTTCCGACCAATTCGCGCGCGTACATTATATATGATCATACCAAAGTAGAGCTCCGAAAGTGGAACGAAATCTCACCATTCACTAATACACTTATCATAGGCAAGTCACACTCTACACGCAAAAAAAGCGGGGAGCACACAGCACACCGGCTGTATGCTCCCTGCTTATATGGGGTGGGACTTGGCTTCACTTAGACGAGGTCTTGGCCGGGGCGGAGACGAAGCATCTCCTTGGGGACGGCTTGGCAGATCACCTCGCTCAGGCGGTCGACGACGGCGTGACGCACGTAGTCGCGGTGGTGCACCAGCGTGACGCAGCGTGCAGGACGAGGCAGCGCAAAGGGGCGGATGAGTTCGCTCTGCTCGGCACTCAGCGTCTTCGCCGCCAGCTCAGGCACGAACGTCACGCCATTGCCCTGCTCGACGAAGTGCATAAACGTCTCCAGGCTCCCACGGCTATAACTGAAGCGTTGATTGGGGGCATTCTTCAAGTGGCAGAACTTCACGAGCTGGTCGCGGAAGCAGTGCCCTTCGTCCAAGAGCCAAAGCTGGTAGCGACTGACTTCGGCCGAGCGGATCGACGTCTCCTCAAAGAGCTCGGAGCGACGAGGCACATAGCCAAGGAATTCCTCGAAGAAGAGCTGACGATCAACAAGCAACTCATCTTCCGATGCCGAGGCGATCAGCGCGACATCGATCTGCCCTGAGAGCAGGCTGGCGACGCACTCGCTGGTCTTGAGCTCCGTGATCGTGATCTTCAGATCGGGGAGATGCTTGCGCAGCAGCGGCAGGACGAGTGGCAGGAGATAGGGTGCGATAGTCGGCAAGACGCCGAGGCGAAGCGCCCCCGTGAGTGCCTCTTGCTCCTCGCGAATAACTTCCTTGACCTGTGCGACCTGCAGAAGGATAACCGCGGCTTGATCGAGGATGCGACGTCCGACTGCCGTCGGGATGATGGGCTGGTGGCTACGGTCGAAGATCTTGACGCCGAGCTCATCCTCGAGCTTCTGGATCATCGTGCTGAGCGTCGGCTGGGTAACTTGACAAAAGTCGGCGGCCCGCCCAAAGTGGCGGAACTTATCCAAGGCCTGTATATACTCGAGCTGCTGTATATTCATGGGTGGAGGATATGGTGATTATCGAATGGACTTTACTTAGCGGTCAGTTCGGTAAAGAGAGCTTCCCACTGCTTCATGACATTATCGAGGGAGAAGCGCTCGGAGTTGAGCTTTGCAGCCTGTCCCATCTGATGACGGAGGTCTTCATCCTCAATAAGCGTCCTCAGGCGTGTAGCGAAGGTCTTCTGATCCCCTGGCTCCACAAGGAAGCCATCCTTACCCTCCGTAATGATATCACGTGGGCCACAGGGACAAGCATAAGAGACAAGGGGAAGGCCCATCGACTCCGCCTCAACGAGGACTAGAGGTAAGCCTTCAAAAGCAGAGGTCATGACATATACAGAGGCTGACAAGTAGTACTTCTGAATCTCCTTTGTAAAGGGGCACAGCTCAAACTGATCCTCCAGCCCGTACTCCTTGACCTTCTGCAGGATGCGCGTATCCGTATAGCCTTCACCCACGATACGCAGCTTCCAGTCGGGGTAATCTTTGGCGATCAGCGCCCAAACATCTATAAGCTCTGTGAAGTTCTTCTCATTACTCAAACGACCAACTCCAAGGATCACCTTCCCCGACAAGTCGCTCTTGCCAGCAGGCTCGAAGGTCAGAGGGTTAGGAATAGCCACCGCCGTAGGACAGTGCGAACAATAAGCCTTATCCTCCTCTGTAAGGACAACTAGTTGATCAAACTTTTTATCATAGCATCCCTGCTTATAGGTCATCAAATTACCCCACACCGTACGCAGCCAATACTTAAATCGAATGACTGGCGTCACACGGCTAAGCTGCTTTAGAAACAGAGGATAAATCGCAATATTCTGATAGCGATAAGAGTGATGTTCAATAATCTTCTTACTCCCGTCCTTCAGCTGAAAAAGGAACGAAGCCTCATGCCAGCCAGCTGCTATTGCTATATCAGGGCGAATCTCGGCAAAGAGCTTCTCTAGCTCTTCCTTATGCTTGCGATACTTCGGCTGATTACGGAGATAAACAGAAAAACGAGAGAGAACACCTGGCTCGTCATAGCAAATACCCAAGTCAATATGCTTGATAGCTGGATGCAATGGATAGTAAGATGGGCGGCCGGCATGACCTGTCGTCACAAGATACACCTCGTACCCATGCTCTGCAAGCCAATTAGCCTTAACCGTCGTAACACGCTCAATACCACCAGTAGAGTAGGTACCAAAGAGACAATAAGCAATCTTCATACTGCGCATATATCGTTATGGGCAAAAGTATGCCCTATCTTTTTCCACAAAGATACAGATAAATTAAGGGCAAAAGCCTCACGACCTCAGCCTATTGACGACAGCGCTTTCCAGTCGATCGAGCCAAGAAGAAAAGAGCTTCTTCCAAAGCTGCTGACGCACCTGATCAACAAGTGTCGTGGCGAAATAAAGCCCCGGAACAAAAGCCACCAGGAGGAGGACACCAACGAGTACCGCATAGTGCTGTCCCACATAATCTGCGAGAGCAAGATAGCGGTCACGTGTCAAATACTCCTCATGCAGAAGGTAGACGGAGAAGGAGGAGGCTGCGAGCCAGTTGACCCAGCGAATATACCCCAGCTTGATCTTACTGAAAAAGAGGAGAAGCGAGAGCGAGGCAACAATACATAGGGGCGAGGTATAGCTAACGAGTCGGTCAACAAGAGGATCATCCCCCACCAAGGGACGCCCCATACCCCAGAAGAGGACGAGGGCAAGCAATGCGGATAGAGCGGTTGACCCCAGGAATATCAGAAGGTCATATCGTGGAGCCAGCTCACACCAGCGACCACCATGAAGTCGCACGTAGCGAGCTAAAAGATACAGCCCAATGAAGGCTAAGACAGAGTATCCTCTCTGCAGCTCAGATGATGCGCTCATCCACCACTCCATGCCACAGGCAAAGAAATAGTAAACAGCAAGGAACAGCCCGAACTCACGCTTCGTTGCGCTCTCCACATAGCGGTTCAGCACAGGAGCTAGGAGTACCAGCCACACATAGCTACCAAAGAACCAATAGACTTTCATGGGCTTGAGGTGCATCGACAGCTCTCCCAGAGAGAAGTCCGCTTGCTTCGTTAGCACCCAGAACGCATACATCCCGACAGAATAGAAGATCCCTTGAAAGAAGAGGGAGACGACTGAGTTCACCCGAGGCCGAATGGCAAAGTAGCCTGAAATCAGGACGAAGATATCTACCCCTGTGAGATTCATCATACGAAACCAAACACCCAGCCCGCCTAAGAAGGGAACAGAATGGAGGAAGTCAGCAGAGGGGAGCCCAGCCCCACCCTCTCGACTCAGGTGGCCAAACATAATAAAGAGCATCGCTACGATACGCAGTAGCTCTATATTCGATGAGCGTGGAGCTCGCGCGGGTGCAGAAGCTGTGGAGGACGTACTCATAGATGAGAAAGAAAGAGGACAGGAGGGAAAAACAAAAAGAGAGGTATCACACGCTGCTGCGTCGCAATACCTCTCTTCTTCTTTGTGGTGCCACCAGGAATCGAACCGGGGACACAAGGATTTTCAGTCCTTTGCTCTACCAACTGAGCTATGGCACCATCATAAGTCTTAGCAACTCTAACAGCGGAAGCGACGAGATTCGAACTCGTGGTACGGTTGCCCGTACGGCAGTTTAGCAAACTGCTGGTTTCAGCCACTCACCCACACTTCCTTGTCGCTTCGTAGCTCTCGAATTGCAGTGCAAAGATAGTACACATCTTTCATACTACCAAATCTCCCCAACGATTGGGCGAAAGTTCCCACTACCGATCGGCTGACATTCGCCTTTGTTTCAATGCCTAAAGCGCCCCCATCCATATAGTGCTTTTCCTCGCGAGATGAGGAGAAAAGCTACCGAAGCCATATACGAAGAAAGCACGCCGAGCGGTGGTATTCCTTGATCCAGGTACGTGGACATTAAATCCAGGCACGAGAATCTATAGGACCACGCACGTAGATATTAGGACTACGTACGTGGTTGAGCTTATTAGAGTAGAGGTAGGCGGGTTTATCTCGTAGTAGTCAAGACTTTTTCTCCCGAGGGGCGCAGCACGACTCTATACGAGGAAGAAGGGGGCATTCCCACTCCCCTATCTCTCTATTATATAGGTAGGAGAAGAGCGGGCGAAGGGCTTACTATCGGAGATAAGCACTTTTCTCTATCTTTGCCTATGGCTCCCTCCAGTGGAGCCCAATGAGATTTCGAATAATCGACCACCTCTAAAAAGAACTACAATGGAAAGCGGACAACAGCTGGACTGGAAGAACCTCGGGTTCGGCTACCACCCCACAGACTATAATGTACGTTGCTACTATCGCAATGGCCAGTGGGGCGAATGGGAAGTATCCTCCTCAGACATGATCACCATCCCCATGGCCTCGACCTGCCTTCACTACGGGCAGGAGTCCTTCGAAGGTCTGAAGGCCTTCCGCGGGAAGGATGGTAAGGTACGCGTCTTCCGCCCTGAGGAGAACGCTGCCCGCATGCAGCACACTAGCCGAGGCATCCTGATGCCCGAGCTACCCACCGAGCGCTTCCTCGAAGCCCTCGACATGGTCCTCCGCCTCAATAAGGACTTCATCCCTCCCTACGAGAGCGGCGCATCACTCTATATCCGTCCCTTGATGATCGGGCTCGGCAAGCAGGTCGGCGTCAGCCCCGCGAGCGAATACATGTTCCTCATGTTCGTCACGCCCGTAGGTGCTTACTTCAAGTCGGGCTTCCGCCCCAGCCCCATGGCTATCATGCGTGGCTACGACCGCGCTGCGCCCCTCGGGACTGGGCAGTACAAGGTCGGGGGGAACTACGCTGCCAGCCTTCGCTCAGGCGTCCTCGCCCACGACAAGGGCTACTCAGCCGTCATCTACCTCGATGCTAAGGAGAAGCTCTACATCGATGAGTGTGGGCCTGCGAACTTCTTCGGGATCCGTGGCAAGAGCTACATCACCCCTAAGAGCCCTTCGATCCTGCCCTCGATCACAAACAAGAGCCTCATGCAGCTGGCCGAAGATATGGGCCTCACGGTCGAATGCCGCCCCGTCCATGTCGAAGAGCTCGCTACCTTCGACGAAGCAGGTGCCTGCGGTACGGCAGCTGTCATCAGCCCTATCCTGCGCGTAGATGACCTCGACGAAGACAAGAGCTACGTCATCAGCAAGGACGGCAACCCAGGTCCTATCTGCACCGCCCTCTACGAGCGCCTGAGAGCTATCCAGTATGGCGACTATCCCGACAACCATGGGTGGGTACGCCTCTACGAAGACCTCTAAGCTCGACGCACTCCACGCGTAAGCACATAAAAAGACCGCCCGAAGCACTCAGCGTGCTTCGGGCGGTCTTCGTATATAGCTACTGGACAGAGCGGGCTACTGGACCTCGTAGAGGTAGAACCACGCCTTATCAGCATACTTCACGCTGGTGAGCTTGTAGTAGGTAGCACCTGCGGCATCCGTCAGCGTCTCGACGGTATAGGGCGCACGCGTAGCGAGGCGGCTCACCCAATATTCGGCAGCCGAGGCATACCAGTACCACCACGTCGACTCATTCCCATCGCGAGCGATGATATCGACCTGCGTGGGATCATCCCCGACAGGCACAAAGTCTACCTCGTAGGAGAGACGCGTGTAGCTACCGTTGGTCTGCTCATAGATGGGCATCGTGAGGAAGCTGGCGATCTTCGTGTCATTCCCCACAAGGCCTGCCGTCTGGTCGGCAGCGGTATTCACACCGAAGTAGGTGCGAGCCGACATACGAGCCTTGCGATTGCGGTAGAGGGTATTATTGACACGCGTGAAGAAGGAGACTAAGTCATCCGCAGCCGAGTCGGCCTTGAGGTAAGCGACATAGCTCTTGTTCACGAGATCAATAGGGAGCGAGACCACCGTTGTGGTGACATCGCCCTCGATAGACGTGACGCTCGTGCCGTCACTGCTGAGGCGGAAGCCCGAGATCGTGACCCCACCGATGGTGATCGGCTCATAGAAGCGAAGGCCATCAGTCGTGTAGGCAAAGGCCATCTTCTGCGTGGTCGTCGTCTCTCCACTCGTGGACGTGTACTCCAGCTGGCGGTAGGTGGGATTCAAGCGGAAGGATACCGAGCCAGCCGTACCGATGGAGATGGGAGCAAAGTTCTTCCCCTGGAACTTCGTAGCCATAGCCTGCAGCGCTGCGATCTCCGTCGCAGGGTCTGTCGTCATCGGGACGAGGCTCATCTGATTGCGGTACTTGCGACCCTGCAGGAGGATGCTGTCGCCACGCTGCCCCATTAGGAGGAGCTCGAAGTCACCGCCACGCGCATTACGGAAGTACTCGGTAGAGGTGATGAAGTGATGGAGGACATTGCTACGCGTATCGAAGGTAAGCGTGGGCATATCGATGTTCTTCACCGAATAGGTTGAGTTCGTAGAGGTCGTCGAGAGCTCGGAGAGCGCCGTGACACGACCGTCCTTGAACTGGACATACATCGAGTATCCCCCGTAGGCACGCTTCGTGTCGGGGTAGTAAGTGAGGCGCCAGTAGCCATCGTGTCCCTCGAGCTTGGAGACCGTCTCACTGATCGCCTCCTGAGTGCGGACGGCAGCATCGGGGAGCTTATCAAGATCGCTGGAGCTGGTGCAAGAGCTCATCCAAAGGAGAGCGCCCGTAGCGAGGGCGAAGATCTTCGTATAGTTCATTGCTGTGTCGTGGATGAGGTCATTGTAGTGAAGTCCTGACGAGCGAAGTTGGGATAGCGAGCGTGCAGCTGCGCACGGAGCTTATCCATATCGAGCCCCCAGGTATTGAGCATATAGTCCTTGATGATGGTGATCTTCTCCTCAATGATGGAGCGCCCCGATCGGGTGCGCCCTGCGGGGATCACGTCAGCAGAGACGAGCTTGGCCTCCCACTCATCGGCACTAAGGATGACATAGTTCCCGAAGAGCTCAGCGAAGTCTTCGTGAGGCTCTTGGCTGGCATAGTTGGTGATGAAGCCATACTCGATGGACTTCTTCCCTTCACGCGTCCAGCCGGAGATCCAGTCGGCCTGACGGTAGTCGAGCGAGGTGATCTTGTCGAAGTCCGTCGTGGGCTCGACTCTCTGGTGGAAGGTATGCGCTGCCTCGTGGTACATCGTACGGAGGTAGACGTCCTTCAAGCGCTCGAGGTAGGTAGAGTTCTGGCCATCCAGCCAAGTCTTCCACTGATCATACTCTGCCTGCACGGAGGTATCGGTCTCCAGCACAGTCTTCAGACTATCCAGCGTGTGGTAGTACTGCTTGAGCGAAGGGAAGTCGAAGCTATTGATGTTCATAAAGATGATCTTGACCCCATTGACCGTCGAAGCACGCGTATTCGAGTTGCTGGGCGGTGGGTTGTAGGCCAAGAGGCCCGTAAGTACGAAGGCCTGTGGCGTGAAGCGGCGTACAAAGTCCACACCCATCACCTCGGTATAAGGCTCGAGGAAGAGGTACTTGAGGACGTTGACGAACTGAAGGCTGTTGTACTCGTTGGCGGGGGAGGTCACCCAGTTACGGCCGATCTCACTCTCGGTATAGCGATAGTAGATCTGGATGTTGTAGGGTGAGGTGACTTCGCGCTCGATGTACTCGTCCATTGCCGTGCGGTTAGCAGAGGCATTGAGTACGGAGGTCGAGCTAATATCTGCATCCACTTTGCGGCAGCTGCCGAGGGCCATCGTGAGAGCAGCAAGGGCCCACAGGGAGGCTTTCCTTAGAGTCATATTCATAGTGTGGCGCGATGAGGCGAGCTTGAGGATTAGTTACTTGTGCGGGGAGTAGCTTCGAGGCCAGCGTTGCGGACGTTCTGCGGGATCTGGAAGGTCGTATGCTCATCGCCCGAGGTGAGGGTCTTAGCTACGGTGTACTTCGCGCGGTCCTTCGTGTCGTGGACGAAGCGGTAGACCTCGATGCCATAGCGGCGGATGTCGAACCAGCGCAGCCCTTCGTGAGCCGTAGCTACGCGGCGGCACTGCAGGAGGTGGTGAAGGAGCATCTCCTGATCTTCGCCCCCATCGAGGGTGAAGGAGGGATGTAGCTTCTTCTTCATCGTAGGAGCTGTGGCGGAGTTATAGTCCAGAGCCTTATAGAAGGCGATGATCTCATCCTTCGTGAAGGTATTCTTGGTCGTATTGAGGTAGGCAGCCGTCCACGTGTTGAGGTCGGTGACAGCAGCATCGTACTGCTTCTTGATGATCTCAGCTTCGGCACGTACCAGGAGGGTCTCTTCAGCGGTGAAGGGCACGACGAGCGTGTTCCCCTTCTTACTTGCGTAGTAGGGGTACTTCGACTGGTTGATGACGTCACGGTAGTTGTACGAGGACGACACGAAGGGTACCTGCCAGTAGTCGGCCTGCGGTGTCGTGGAGCTGCGCCAGATATTCTCACCGATGAAGACTTCTTCAGCCGTGCGGTGCGTCATAGAGAAGCGCTTCATCTGAGCGTAGGAGAAGTAGTCGACCGCATTGGAGGCGACGGGCTGCAGGAGGAAGTTCGCCGTGACCGACTCACGAGTGAAGAGCTTAGCGTAAGCATCCTCCGTCTTAGCACCGACGATGCTGGCGACCTGGAAGTCTGACCAGCGGCGAGGCGCCTTCCCGTCGAGCGCCTTCGTAGCGTGCTCGATCGCCTTGTCCCACTGCTCATAGTAGAGGTAGAAGCGAGCGGCGAACGCTTCGGCAGCGGCCTTATTGAAGTGGTAGGCCTTCTGCTTGTAGTAGCTATCCGAGATGAGGGGAAGCCCTTCGGTGAGGTCCTTATCGATAGCTGCATAGACCTCAGCGACGGTATTACGCGTGTACTGGGGATTCAGCGTCACTTCAGGGGCCGTCATATAGGGTACGCCTAAGTCGGTGGAGCTGGTAGAGGTATTGTAGTGCTTACCGAAGAGATTCACCAGGACGAAGTGCGAGTACGCACGAGCCACGAGCGCCTCCCCCTTGTGGGGGTTGAGCTCTGTACCTCCGCCGAGCTTGTCGATAGCCTCCAGTGCAGCATTGGCGTGCTGGATAGCGAGGTAGTGGGCACGCCACAGGGCACGCATACCATCGGATTGGTTGTACTCAGGGCCGTCATTCCAGTAGACGAGGTCGTAGGTGAACTTCGTGAAGTTCGGGTTGTCCGTCCCGTAGTCATCGACATTATCCGTAGACATCTCACAGGCGTAGGCGAAGGAGGTGATAGGATAAGCGTTGGACAGTGCCAGGCGGATCTTCTCAGGAGTATCAAGCTGCACACGTTCGTCGGGTAGCTCATCGAGGAGCTTGTTGCAAGATCCGAGGACGAGGGGAGCCACGAGGGCCACGAGGGGCACGAAGAGTCTATTCATCATAATAGTATCTCGCTTAGAGTCCGACACGCAGGGTGAGGATGAGCTTCTTAGGAGCGGTGACCGAAGAGCTGTACATATAAGCAGGGTCATCGCCACGTAGACGAGCATCCGAATAGAGGAGCATAAGGTTCTGGGCCTGCAGCTTCACCGCGAGGTTCTTCAGCGGTGTGCGACGCAGGAGGGTCTTCGAGACCGTGTACTCCATAGAGATCTCCTTGAGGCGTACGAGGTCTGCGCTGACGATACGCGCCGTGGAGGCACTGTAGGCATAGAAGCCGTTGATGAGGTTGTCCGCCCCGTACTGGTCGAAGGCGTAGCTGGTGGGGATACGAGGGATATCCGTGTAGGCCTCGTCACCAGGCTTCTTCCAGCGCTGAGTCAGCTCACGTGGGAAGGCTGAGTAGTCGTCCGTGTTGGAGATGCTACGCAGACGCGTCACAGCGCCGAACTCATAGTTGATATTCGCCGAGAAGGTGAAGTTCTTATAGCGGAAGGTATTGGTCAGCGTACCGACATCCGTTGGGTCAAGCGTACCGCTGTACTTGAGGAAGTTGATATTGCTGCTCGAGAAGTTGAAGTCGCCGAGCGTCTCTACCCCACGCTCGTTGTAGAAGCGAGGCATACCTTCGTTCGTCAGACCGAGGAAGGGGATGGAGAAGACGGAGGAGAGTGGATAGCCTTCGTAAGAGAAGCCAGAGCCCGAGACCATCGTACGGACCGTGGGGCTACTCAGGAGCGAGGTGATCTTATTCGTCTTGTGGAGGTAAGAGAAGCCCGTCGTCCAGCTGAAGGTCTTCGTCTTGAAGTTCACCGTCGAGAGGGTGAACTGCAGACCCGAAGACTTCAGCTCCGCCACGTTACCATCCTTCTGTGCGACACCACCGAGCGACTGCGTGTAGATAGGACCGACGAGGTCATAGCTACGGCGACGGTAGGCATCGATCTCAGCCGAGATACGGCCCTTGAAGAGGCCGAAGCCGAGGCGTGCACCATAGGTCATCGTCTTCTCGTAGGTCAGGTCGTGGTTAGCGAGGTTGCTATATGCCAGAGCGATTTCCTTCGAGCTGGGGCGCCAGGGGATATTAGGATAGATCTCCTCGAGGGAGTTGGTGACGGAGGGGTTGTCTGCGACAAGCCCGACGTAAGTCTTCAGGCGCATCGAGGAGAGGGGCTTCAGATGACGGAAGAAGCTCTCACGATCGACACCCCAAGTCAGCTCCACATTCCACGTGGGGAGCCAGCGGACATAGCGCGAGGGACCGAAGCGGTTGCTGGCGTCGAAGCGCAGCAGAGCGTCGATGGAGTAGCGGTCGTCGTAGGTATAGCTGGCGCGAGTGAGGAAGCCGAGGTTGTTATTGACCTTATTGCGGATGGTGTAGTAGTCCTTCCCCTGCTCATAGAGGCGCTGGATAGCGTCGGGGAGGTAGTAGGAGTGGTAGCCCAGGTCGTAGAGGACACCGTAGTTGATGTTCCAGTTGTTCTGGACATTCCCCTGATTGAGCTCCATACCAGCAGCAGCGAGGACGTTGTGCTTGCCGAAGGTCTGGTGATAGTCGAGGTCGAACTTGAAGCTATTCACATAGTTCTGTACGACGCGGCTTTCACGGATACCGCCCTCGGGGAGTACGGAGTAAGGAAGTGCGTAGGGGTCGTTGGGGTCGGTACGCAGGTTCTTATTATTGTTGCGTACGTTGGTCGTCTGCATAGCGCGCATACTACGGGCCAAGACGGAGTGCTCGGTGTTATCGAGGAAGGTCACCGTATTGGTGTACTTGACGTCGGTGACGAAGGTAGCACGCAGCTGCTTGAGGATATCCCACGTGGCAGTACCCTGGATACCCAGATAACCCTGAGTGCGGGTGCGGCGGCTCTCACGGAGCTCGTCGAAGATATTGTAGGAGACGTAGTCCTTCGTATAGCTCTCCGTGGGGAGCAGTGCGCGGCTCGTCGTATTGGCGTACTTGACTGCTGAGGTAGCAGGCTCTTCGGAGGTGTTGTACTCCCCGATGATATTCAGCCCGATCTTCAGCGTAGGCAGGAGCTTGTAGTCCGCACTCATACTACCCGAGTAGGTATTGGCACGGCTGCCGATGGTCCACCCTGGGTCGACGCGAGCGGTGAGCGAGGCGAAGAGGTTCGTCTTATTCGTTCCGCCGTTGAAGCTCAGCGTATGGTTGTGGACGATGGTATTACGGTAGAGCTGCTTGAACCAGTTGGTATTCGCACGCTCAGCGGCGCGGAAGTAAGCCAGACGTGAGGCCTCATCATTGGACAGACGGGGCTTACCCGATTCGTCGAGCTCGTTGAAGAGCTGGTACATACGGCCGATGAGCCCCTGGTCCTTAGACGTCTCCAGCGTGTGGATCGGATACATACCCCCGTCGAGCAGGTCCTGGATGAGGGCCACGTGCTGCTGGGAGTTCATCACGTTCAGGTCGTTGTACGTGGGGATGGGGCGGTAGATATATTCCCCGCGATAGCTAAGGGAAGAGACACCAGCAGAGCCAGACTTCGTCGTGATCTCCACGACCCCAGCGATACCACGTGGGCCGTAGCTTGAGGTCTCCGATGAGGTGGTGAGGATGCGCACCGAGGCGATGTTCTCAGCACTCAGACCTGGCACGAGACCTGCAGCGACCTGCTTGGGGTCAGCCCCAGCGAAGGACTCCAGGCTACCGTAGTCGCTACCGAGGACGACGCCATTGAGCACCCACAGTGGGCGAGCCTTCCCCGTGATCGAGGTAGCCCCACGGCTCGAGGTCGAGAGGATCACATCATCCTTCCCGTCGCCCGAGTGCGTAGCGGTGGTGTCGGCCTTAGGCTTCCCCTGCTCTGGGGCTTGCACTGGGAGCTCCACATCCACCTGTGGCTGATTCGCCACGACAGTCTTGAGGACCTTACCGTTGAGGATGAACTGAAGGGTCTGGCCCGACTCGAGCTCGATGACGTAGAGTCCTTGCTCGGTAGTTGTCATGCTGCGACCAGTCTCCTTTACGACGACTTGGACTTTAGGGAGCACCGCATTCGAAGCATTAGTGACGCGCCCTGTGACCAAGATTTTCTGCGCTGAGGCCATACCTCCACCCAGGAGGAGTGCAAGGGCCAACGCTGAGAGTCTTGTCTTCATATACTCTAGCTTTGATATCTATTTGTGATCACGAAGATAACATTTTTATGATACACGGAAGGGGTATCATACTGAATGACTTAATCATCTCTCAAGAGGCACGCCCCCACACAAGCTATCCAGCCTAAGCACAGATAGATAAGAAGAGAGGTCATCTCCCCGTTGCAGGGAGATGACCTCTTGTATTTTGGGCACTCTTGGGGACGCTTGTACTTCACGTCACCAGCGAGAGCTTTGTCCGAGTCGACGACTACTTCTTGCGGTTGCCGTAGCGGCTCATGAACTTGTCCACACGACCAGCCGTGTCGACGAGCTTAGCCTTACCAGTAAAGAAGGGGTGCGACGTGCTGGAGATTTCCACCTTGATCAGAGGGTACTCTACTCCGTCTACGACGATCGTTTCCTTAGCGGGCATCGTCGAGCGCGTGATGAAAATGTCTTCGTTAGACATGTCCTTAAATACTACAGGACGGTAGTTCTCTGGATGAATTCCTTTCTTCATTATCGTTATAACGTTATAATTTGTTCTACTTTATCGCTGCAGCCGAAGCTGCTGGGTTGGTAACCGTAGGAGCGCTAATGGACTGCAAATATAGACATAATTTATTGTATCTCCTACCCCACCCGCCCATAGCACAGCCAATTACCCCTCTAAAGACGCGCCTGAAGCCCACATTCATCACACCACTTGCACCACCTCAATGAGGCGCACGACGAGCCACGAAGAAGAGACACTCCATAATATATAAAACTGTTGCATAGAGCCCTACTCTCTATTTATTCTGCTAAGGCATCGCACGCCCAGCTCCACGATATGCCTCTCCGAAGAGATACACAAGCCCTTCGCTTTATCGCGCGTATTCCTCTTATCCAGTGGAGGAAAAAGCATCGTTCTCGCGAAGGAAAAAGCACCTTCACGTAGTGGTTTTCCTCTGTCTACGCACGTAGATTTAAAGACCAGGCACGTCAGTCCAAATATCCACGTACGTAGATATTAGAGCCACGTACGTAGTCCAAACTTATCTACCGCTCGTCCGCAACTTTTATCCCTACACAGAGCAACAATCTAATAGAGGTCGGCATCGTGACCTATATTGGTCGGCGCGTCGATCTATATAGGTCAGCTCAGCGACCAATATAGGTTCAGCCCCCCTGTATAGAGCGGGAGAAAGCCCCTCCGAGAGTGGAGCGCAATACAGAATTATCTATTTTATTTATACCGATATATATGGGGCGAATTGGAGGCTGTAAAAGGTTGGGCTACCTTTGCATCACAAATCGAGAGCACCCCCGTGGTGCGCTTCATCACACTTTCAAGAAATTCAGTTATAGATTATGTGTTACATCAACAGCCAGCTCCCCGAGTTCAAGGTTAACGCTTACCGCAAGGACAAGGGTTTCATCCAAGTTTCTAACGAAGACCTCAAGGGTAAGTGGAGCATCCTCTTCTTCTACCCTGGTGACTTCACCTTCGTTTGCCCCACCGAACTTGCTGACCTCGCAGACCACTATGCTGAGTTCCAGGCTCTCGGCGTAGACATCTACTCCGTCAGCACCGACTCTCACTTCGTCCACAAGGCATGGGCTGACGCTACCGAGACGATCCGCAAGATCGAGTACACGATGCTCGCTGATATGACCTTCGAGCTGTCGGCTGCCCTCGGCGTCCTCGGCGAAGAGTCTGGTCAGGCTTACCGTGGTACCTTCCTCTTCAACCCCGATGGCGAGCTGAAGATCGCTGAGATCCACGACAACGGTATCGGTCGTGACGCAAGCGAACTCCTCCGTAAGGTCAAGGCTGCTAAGTTCGTCCACGAACACCCAGGCCAGGTCTGCCCCGCTAAGTGGAAGGAAGGCGACGCTACGCTGACCCCCAGCATCGACCTCGTCGGTAAGCTCTAAGAAGCACCTCTACCCCCAGCCGAAGGTCTTACCTTCACGAAGGCAAGGGCTCAACACAAAACGGGGGAGGTAGAGTCTGCACGACTCTACCTCCCCCGTGCTTCGTCTATACCATATATACTTCCTCACTCATTCGACTTACTCTTATGCAGCTCGATCAGAATATCATCACTCAGCTTCAGGGTCTCTTCGCTAACCTGAAGCACCAGTATACCCTCGTCGTCGACAACGCAGGCGACGCCAAGAGCGAAGAGCTCGCCACGATGGCACGCGACTTCGCCAGCACCAGCCCCCAGATCTCCGTCGAGGTACGTCCCGCGGATGTCCTTCGCCTCAGCATCCTCCGTGATGGGCAGGCTACAGGCATCTCCTTCCGCGCTATCCCTGGCGGTCACGAGTTCACCTCCCTCATCCTCGCCGTCCTCAATGCTGACGGTCAGGGCAAGAACCTCCCCGAAGAGGTCTTCATCCGCCGTATCACTGCGCTGAAGACGCCTCTGCGCCTCACGACCTACGCTTCGCTCAGCTGTACTAATTGCCCCGAAGTCGTCCAGGCGCTGAACGTCATGGCACTCTACAACGAAGGCCTCGAGCACGAGATGGTCGACGGCGCACTCTTTCAGGACGAAGTGAACGCCCGCAACATCAGCTCTGTCCCCGCCGTCTACGCTGGCGACACGCTCGTACATATCGGTAAGGCTTCCCTCGGTGATCTCCTCGCTGCCCTCGAAGAGAAGATCGGCGCCGAGCCCGTCTCCGCTGAGCCTATCCGCCGTAGCTACGACCTCATCGTCGTCGGTGGCGGTCCCTCAGGTATCGCTTCGGCTATCTACTCCGCACGTAAGGGACTCCACGTCGCCGTCGTCGCTGAGCGCATCGGTGGTCAGGTGAACGAGACTACGGGTATCGAAAACATCCCCTCCGTCAGCGCCACGACGGGTACGCAGCTCGCTGCTGACCTGCGCAAGCATGCGGAGATCTATCATATCGACCTCCTCGACAACCGCCGCGTCGAAGCCGTCATCGATGGTGAGACGAAGCTGGTGAAGACGAACCTCGGCGAAGAGCTCTCCGCCCCTCAGATCATCCTCGCTACGGGTGCCTCTTGGCGCAAGCTCGGCGTCCCTGGCGAAGCCGAATACATCGGTCGTGGTGTCGCCTTCTGCCCCCACTGTGATGGCCCCTTCTTCAAGGACAAGGACATCGCTGTCATCGGCGGTGGGAACTCCGGTATCGAGGCAGCTATCGACCTGGCTGGTATCTGCCGCAGCGTCGTCGTCCTCGAGTATATGGACACCCTGCGTGCCGACATCGTCCTGCAGGAGAAGCTCGCCACGTTGCCCAACGTCACCGTACGCAAGGCTGTAGCTACGACGGCCGTCCTCGGTGATGGCACGAAGGTCACGGGCCTCACCATCGCTCCACGTGATGGCGGCGACGAAGAGACGATCGCCCTCGATGGCCTCTTCGTACAGATCGGTCTCGCAGCCAACACCAAGCCCTTCGAGGAGCTGGTCGAGCTGCGCCGTGGCGAGATCGTCATCGACGAGCGCTGCCGCACCTCTGTCCCCGGCATCTATGCCGCTGGCGACTGCACGACGGTGCCCTACAAGCAGATCGTCATCGCTATGGGCGAAGGCGCGAAGGCAGCACTGACCGCCTTCGACGATCGCATCCGCTCGGCGAAGTAACCCCACCCTATCTTTAGTCCATAACGCCGCAGGCCCCCGCTCTCTGGAGCGGGGGCCTGCACTGCTTTTGGAGCGATCTACAAGTCCTTTTCAAAAAATTTACGCTACGATTAAACGCGCCCTCCAGCTCGTACTCTAGAATACAGCATTTATGAATAGACTCCGTAGCCGCTCCATCATCGGCCTTATGAGCTTCCTACTTCTACTGCTCGGCCTGCCTGCAGGCCTGCGCGCACAGGACTCATTATACACGATCACGGGCCGTGCCCTCGACGAGAAGAGTGAAGCACTCCTCGGCGCCAGCGTGAGCCTCCTCCAGAGTGACGGCAAGCTCAAGACAGGTGCCATCACCGCCAAGGACGGCGCCTTCCACCTCAAGGGAATCGCTGCAGGAAGCTACACCCTGCGCGTCTCCTACGTCGGGTACAAGACCCACACCACCCCCATCCGTCTCGAGAAGCAGTCTCTCACGCTGCCCACCATCACCCTCCAAGCTGAGGGCGAAGTCCTCGAAGGGGTGAAGGTCGTCGGGAAGACCAGCGACGTCGTCATCAAGGGTGACACGATCGAATTCCACGCCGGCAACTTCACCACGAACCAAGGGGCGGTCGTCGCTGACCTCATCAAGAAGCTCCCTGGAGCCAGCATCGATGAGAACGGCAATATCACCATCAACGGGAAGACCGTCAAGCAGATCATGGTCGACGGCAAGCGCTTCTTCGAGGGTGACCCGAAGGTAGCAGCCAACAACCTCCCCGCCGAAGTCGTCGAGAAGGTACAGGTCCTCGACCGCGATAGTGAAGCAGCCCGCCTCTCGGGCTTCTCCGACGGCAATGAAGAGACCGTCATCAACCTCACCATCAAGGCGGGGAAGAAGAAGGGACTCTTCGGTACGGCCTACGCTGGTGCAGGTACGAGCAAGCGCTACGAAGCGAACCTAACCCTCAGCCGCTTCGCTGACGACAATCAGTTCTCCATCATCGGGAGTCTCAACAATACGAACAACGCTGGCTTCACCGACATCAGCCAAGACGGCAATCAGCTCGGCTTCATGATGGGCATGGGTGCAGGTCGTCGTGGCAACAGAGGGGGTGGCGGTATGCCCCGCCGTGATGCCAACGGTATCCTGACCTCAAGAATGCTCGGCGGCAACCTCAATCAGACGCTCTCCTCGAAGCTCCAGCTCAATGCCAACGTCCTCGGCGGTCGCAACACCACCAATAAGATCACGGACAGCTGGCAGCAGAACTACCTCTCCACAGGCTCGACGACGGAGACAGGCAAGAGCACGGAGCGTAGCGACAAGGACTCCTACGGAGCGAACATCCGCATGGAGTGGAAGCCCGACAGCCTGACGGAGATCATCGTCTCCCCCGAGCTCCGCTACGGCCGCAGTCAAGGCTCCTACACCTCCACGACGAAGACCCTCGAGGATGCCACGAGCACGCTGATCAACTCCAGCGACCTCACGCAGAACACCCTACAGAAGAATATCAACGGGACTCTGCGCCTCGATGGTAGCCGTCGTCTGAGTGCCGCAGGCCGTACCCTCACGCTCTCCACGCGCTTCGGTATCGAAGATGAGACGGGCGAGGGGAAGTACCTCTACAATCTCTTCGACCGCACTTCGACGACGAATCAGTCCGTCGACCAGCGCATCGACAGCCGTACGCGTAGCACGAACTATCAGGCACGCCTCGGCTGGGTAGAGCCTCTCGGCAAGGGCTACTTCACGCAGCTCACCTACCAGATCAAGGGCTCACAGAGCAATAGCTCACGCGACGCCTTCGACACCGACCTCACGGGAGCCTACACGGTGCACAACGCGACGTACAGCAATGAGTTCCGCTCAGAGTACCTCACGCATCAGGCAGGTATCGCACTGAAGAAGAAGGGCAAGACCTACGATGTGACCGCTGGGGTCAACCTCGAGTCTTCGAGCATCAGCAGCCACTCCGTCGTCGGCGGTATCACGGCTACTCCTATCTCCCGCACGACGCTGAACTTCTCCCCTACCCTGCGTATGAGCTACAAGCCTCAGCGTGGCACGGAGCTTCGTCTCGACTACTTCGGTCGTAGCTTCGCCCCTACCAACGAGCAGCTCTCCCCCGTACAGGATGTGACGAATCCCCTCATCTCCTACGTCGGGAATCAGGACCTGCTCCCAGGCTTCCAGCACAACCTCTTCGGGCGCTTCAGCAAGTACTGGACGAAGACGCAGACGTCGCTCTCCGTCTTCGGTCGTGCTCAGGTCGTACAGAATGATATCATCCAGCGCTCACTCTATGATGTCACGACGGGTAAGCGCACCATCGACTATACCAACGTAGACGGCAATGCCTCGGTCGGCATCGGTGGCTTCCTCACACAGACCCTCCCTGGGAAGAAGTTCTCCATCCGCGTAGCTTCCTTCAACGACCTGGCTCGTAGCAATACTTATATCAACGGTGACAAGAACCGTAGCCTCTCCCTCCGCCTACGTGAGGAGCTCGGTCTGAACTACCGCATCACGGGCATCGATATGACCCTCAAGGGAGGCTTCGGCTACTACAACGCCTCGAATACGCTGACCTCAGCCGTCACACCCGCGACGAAGGACTACTCGCTCGGCTATACGACCAATATCACCCTGCCGCTGGGCTTTGCCTTCGAGGGTGAAGCGACCTACACCACCTCACGTGGCTACGCCGCTGGCTACAATCAGGATCAGGTCCTGCTGAACGCTGGTCTCTCCTATAGCTTCCTCGCTGGGAAGAAGGCGACCATCCGCCTCAAGGGCTACGACCTCTTGAATAGCCGTCGCAGCATCTACCAAAGCATCACGGCGATGTCCAGCACCATCGAAGAGTCCAACACGCTCGGCCGCTACGCTATGCTCCACTTCATCTACCGCTTCGATAGCTTCAGCGGTGGCGGTAGCAAGAGCGATATGAAGCGTCAGGGCCCTCCAGGACCACCCCCATTCTAAGAAAGTAGTAGTGTATTAGAGAGTGTATTTTCAGTGTATATGCATGTGTGTGTGTGATGTGTGGCGGTGGGACTTCGGTCTCATCGCCACATTTCTTTGCTATGCTCCTCAATAGTGAAGCGAGCTATCCTATTATAGAGAGGTGATGTAAACCACTATTGGTGCGTGGTCGGACCAGTAGTGCTTCGCGAGCGAACCAGTAGTGGTTCACGCGCAGACCAGTAGTGGTTCGTAGTAGTGACCAGTACTGGTTTGACTGCGGACCAGTAGTAGTTCATACTACCCCCTCTTATGGACGTCACTTCTGCAGGCAGAGAAGCACCCCATCTAACTAACGGAGTAAGAATAGGCATTAGGAAGGGGCAAGCAAGGGCTTCACCTTGCAAGCACGATCCCCAGTTGCTTGGACTAAGATTTGTACCTTTGTAGCCAAATAGATACATAGTAATTACCGATGACCTCCTCGTCTACGTCTTCGGCCCTCACGCCGCTCGGCGCTCAGGTCCGACTTCTCCTCCTGCGCTTCCTCCTCTCCTTCGTCATTTACAGCATCTGCCGAGGGATATTCTGCCTATACAATCAGGATCTCTTAGAGATCGGCTCGGCTGGTCAGCTCGCCCTGATGTTCTGGGGCGGCCTGCGCTTCGACCTCAGCGCTATCGTCTACACGAGCCTGCTGTTGACGACACTAAGCTTCCTCCCCCTACCACAGGCCTACAGCCGTGGCTACCAGCGTATGCTGACGGGGCTCTATCGCATCGTCACGAGTCTGGCTATCATACTGAACCTCGGTGACGTCGTCTACTATCGCTTCACACTGAAGCGTACGACGCTGGCGGTCTTCGAAGAGTTCGGAGGTGAGAATCCATTCCAGTTCCTCCGCTTCTTCGTGGACTATTGGGGGATAACGCTCTTAGGGATCGGACTTATCATTCTCTTCTGTATCATCGAGGGGAAGTTCCCCCGTCCTAAGCAGCGTCCCACGGGCCGTATGTGGGCCTTCTACCTCACGTCACTGATCCTCCTCGGCGGGAGTATCTACCTCTCCATCGTCGCTGGGCGCGGTGGCTTCACCAGTGAGACCCGCCCCATCACACTGAGCAATGCGAACATCTATATCCGCCGTCCTCAGCAGCGTGCGCTGGTGCTGAACACCCCCTTCAGCCTCATCCGCACCATCGGCAAGTCAAGCCTGCCAGAGTACCAATATATGCCCTTCGCCGAGGTACCGAAGTACTTCAACTCTGTCTACACCCCTGGCTCGACACCTGTCTCAGGGAAGTACAAGGGGCGCAATGTCGTCCTCATCATCTGGGAGAGCTTCGCACGCGAATGGGTCGGCGGGCTCAACCAAGATATCCCGGGTTACCAAGGCTTCACGCCCTTCATCGACTCGCTGATGCAGCGCTCCTATGTCTTCACCAACGGCTACTCCAATAGTCAGAAGTCCATCGATGCGATGCCTGCGATCTTCGCCTCGGTCCTCAAGCCCCACGTCCCCTTCGTCCTATCGATCTACTCGGGGAACAACATCACGGCTCTACCCGCACGCCTTGACTCGATGGGCTACTCGACGGCCTTCTTCCACGGTGCGCCGAACGGCTCTATGGGCTTCAATGCCTTCGTAATGCAGGCAGGCGTCAAGGAATACTATGGTAAGACGGAGTACGCCAATGATGCTGACTACGACGGCAACTGGGGTATCTGGGATGAGAAGTTCCTCCAGTACGTAGCTCGCCAGATCGGCTCGCTTCGTCAGCCCTTCTTCGCGGCGGAGTTCACGCTCTCCTCGCACCACCCCTTCCGTGTGCCCGAGGAGTATCAGAAGGTCTTACCCAAGGGTACGATCCCTATGCACCAAGCCGTAGCCTACACGGATATGGCGCTGCGGAAGTTCTTCGAGACAGCGAGCAAGCAGCCTTGGTATGACAATACCCTCTTCGTGATCGTCGCTGACCACGCCGTGCCAGGTGCGCTGCCCCAGTACAAGAACTCGACGGGTGCCTTCCGCATCCCTATCATCATCTTCGACCCACGAGGCGAACTCGTCGGCCGTGATACGGAGCACCTCGCCTCCCAAGCCGACCTACTCCCCACGATCCTCGACCTCGTCGGGGATGACAAGCCGATGGTGACCTTCGGTGGTAGCCCCTTCGACACGACACGCCCCCGCTTCGTCGTGCAGGATATGGACGGCATCTACCAGATGATCGAGGGGGACTACGCCCTGCACTTCGACGGGCAGAAAGTCACAGCCCTCTACAACCTCAAGACCGATCCCCAGCAGCTCCACAACATCAAGGACCAGCCTGGGACGCCTCTCCCCACGATGCTTCTCCGCCTGAAGGCCTACCTGCAGGACTACGCTTGGCGCATGAAGTACAACAAGCTCACCGAGCTCCACCCTCAGCGATAACCCCCGTAACGCCCCCAATGCAAGACAAGATAAGAGACCTCACCCAAGGCGACCTCTCAAGCCACCTCTACCGCATCGCCCTGCCGATCATGGGGACGAGCTTCGTGCAGATCGCCTACAACATCACCGATATGATTTGGCTGGGGCGACTGAGCTCGCAGGCCTTAGCAGCGGTGGGTGCGGCCTCCGTCTTCCTCTGGATAGCTGCCTCCTTCGCACTCATCAATAAGATCGGGAGCGAAGTGACGATCTCGCAGGGTATCGGTGCTGGTCGTCGTGACGAAGCCAAGAGCTATGCCTCGCAGAACGTCTGCATGAGCCTCCTCCTGAGCGTGGGGATGCTGGCGATCTACCTGCTCTTTGCAGGCAATCTCCTGGATCTCTATGCGCTCATCCCGAGCGTACGAGCCGAGGGCTTGAGCTACCTCTACCTCTCGCTCGTAGGCTTCCCCAGCATCTACCTCACCGCCTCCTTCACGGGTATCTACAATGCGATCGGCGATAGCCGTACGCCCTTCCGTATCTCCATCCTCGGGCTGGCGACGAATATGCTCCTTGACCCGCTCTTCATCTTCACCCTCGGCTGGGGGGTGTCGGGTGCGGCACTGGCGACCGTCGTGAGCCAAGGCTTGGTGCTCCTGCTCTTCCTCTATCAGGTGAAGCGTGACAAGCTCTTCGGGGGCTTCCCTTTCCTCGTCCGACTGCACTGGACTCAGATACGACGCATCCTACAGATCGGCGTGCCCCCTGCTTCGCTGCAGGTACTCTTTGCTTTCGTCAGCATCTATATCGGACGTCAGGTATCCACTCTCGGTGGGCATATCGGCGTGGCGACGATGACGACGGGTGCGCAGATCGAGTCGCTGACGTGGAACACCGCCTCGGGCGTCACCGAAGCCCTGACGACTATCGTCGGGCAGAACTTCGCCGCTGGTAAGCTCCGCCGCGTCTATACGGCCTTCTGCCGAGCCCTGAGCTTCACGCTCATCATCGGCGTACTGGGGACGTTCCTCTTCGTCTTCTGGGGTGAGGAGATCTTCGCCCTCATCGTCCCCGAGGAAGCCGCCTACAAGGCAGGTGCGGTCTACCTCGGTATCGTCGGGCTCTCGCAGGCCTTTATGATGCTGGAGATCACCGCCGAAGGGCTCTTCTACGGGCTCGGACGCACGTACCTCCCCGCAGCGGTTAGTATCGTCGGCACGTACCTACGCATCCCGATGGTCCTGCTCTTCGCCTCGTGGGGCTGGGGTATCCGAGCTGTCTGGTGGGCGATCTCCATCTCCTCCATACTCAAGGGGCTCACCATGCTCTACTTCTTCCTGCGCTGGAGACACCGCACTCGGGAGGAGCGTAGGCAGCAGAACCTCGCATAGCTAAGCCATCCTATATATCGACTAATATCCAAATTCTAACTTATTCTCCTTATGAACCCTCTTTTCTTCGCACAGATACTACCAGCTGACTCGGCTGCAGGCTCGGAGCTCAAGGAAGCCATCGGAGCTGCTACGCAGCCCCTCAACCTCGACATCAAGCACTGGTTCAGCCGGAGCATGCTCGAGGAGTGGCTCAATGCTGGTATCAACTTCGGGCTGCGCGTCATCCTCGTGCTCGTGCTCTTCTGGCTCGGTAAGGTCGTCATCACCCGCCTAAAGAAGATCTTCAACGGGATCCTCCGCCGCCGCAATATCGAGGGAGTAGCCGTCTCACTCCTTGATTCGGTCTTCACTGCGATACTGTACATCGCCCTCTTCCTCTTCTTGGCCGGTGTCCTCGGCGTGAAGTCCGTATCCTTCGCCGCTGTCCTGGCCTCTATGGGTCTGGCAGTCGGTATGGCTCTCAGTGGCCAGCTGCAGAATCTGGCTGGTGGGGTCATCATCATCGTCACCAAGCCCTTTAAGCTCGGCGACTTCATCTCGTCGCAGGGTACTGACGGTACGGTCAAGGCCGTCCGCCTCTTCCACACCGAGGTACTGACGCCCGACAACAAGGCAGCCTTCATCCCCAACGGTCTCCTCAGCAGCAACAACATCATCAACTACTCGCACGAGAATATCCGCCGTGTCGAATGGACCATCGGTATCGAGTACAATGAGGACTTCGACCGCGCTCGCAACCTCCTGCGCAGCATCATCGAGTCCGACGCACGCATCCTCAAGACCCCCGACTACACCATCGCCCTCCTGTCTCTCGGTGCCAGCAGCGTGAACATTGTCATCCGTGCTTGGACGGCAAACGAGACCTACTGGGACGTCTTCTTGGATATCAACGAGCGTATCTATAAGGAGTTCAACGCTGCCGGCATCGGCTTCCCCTTTCCACAGCTCACCGTCCATCAGGCGAAGTAATCGCCCTCCCCTCGGATCCATCCAAGTCCCCAGCAGTGGGTCATCTCCATCACCCGCTGCTGGGGGTGGAGGCGACCCACTCACTATATCCCCTCTATCGCTCCATCCATGTCCTTCAAGCTCACCTCACGCTTCCGCCCCACGGGAGACCAACCGCAGGCCATCGACGAACTCGTCCACGGCTTCGAGTCGGGTGTTCCCTTCCAGACGCTCCTCGGGGTCACAGGCTCGGGGAAGACGTTCACCGCGGCCAACGTCATCGCCCGCCTCGGCAAGCCCACCCTTGTACTTAGCCACAATAAGACCCTCGCAGCACAGCTCTATGCGGAGTTCAAGGCGTTCTTCCCTGACAACGCTGTCGAGTACTTCGTCTCGTACTACGACTACTATCAGCCCGAGGCCTACATAGCCGCCTCCGACACCTATATCGAGAAGGACATGGCGATCAACGCCGAGATCGAGAAGCTCCGTCTACGCGCCACGGCTTCCCTCCTCTCGGGGCGTGAGGACGTCATCGTGATCTCCTCCGTCTCGTGCCTCTATGGTATGGCAGACCCGAAGGCCTTCGAGGAGAAGATCCTGCGCCTACAAGAGGGACAGCGCTACAGTCAGGAGCAGCTGAAGCGCGACCTGGTCCTCAATCACTACGTCAACGACCGCCTGACCTTCACCCCGGGCTACTTCCGTGTCAAGGGCGACACCATCGATATCTTCCCCTCCATCGAAGGCTTTGACGGTGTGGCGTACCGTGTGACCTTCTGGGACGATGAGATCGAGCGCATCGCTTCCTTCGACCCACAGAGCGGTAGAGAATACGGGCCGATGACACGCCTCATCGTCCACCCCGCAAACCTCTTCGTCACGACGCAGGAGCAGGTCAATTCCGCCGTCGGGCAGATCGACGTCGACCTCGGTCAGCGCGTGCAGGAGCTGGAGGACGAAGGCCGTGCCTTCGAAGCCAAACGCCTCTACGAGCGTACCACCTATGACCTGGAGATGATCCGCGAGCTGGGCTACTGCTCGGGTATCGAGAACTACTCCCGCTACTTCGATGGTCGCCAGCCTGGTGAGCGCCCCTTCTGTCTCCTCGACTACTTCCCGAATGACTTCCTCCTCATCATCGACGAGAGCCACGTGACCGTACCACAGATCCATGCGATGTACGGCGGTGACCGCTCGCGTAAGACGAGCCTCGTGGAGTACGGCTTCCGCCTGCCTGCTGCGCTGGACAATAGACCGCTGAAGTTCGAGGAGTTCGACGACCTCACCCCACGCATCCTCTATATCAGCGCGACGCCCGCCGAATATGAGCTCACCAAGAGCGAAGGTGTCGTCGTCGAGCAGCTCATCCGCCCCACGGGCCTTCTCGATCCGCCTATTGAGGTACGCCCCACACTCCATCAGGTCGATGATCTCGAGCACGAGATACAGATCTCCATCGAGCGAGGCGAGCGCGTGCTCGTCACCACGCTCACCAAGCGCATGGCCGAGGAGCTCTCCGAGTACCTCATCAAGCACGGCGTCTCATGTAGCTACATCCATAGCGATGTCGATACGCTGACGCGCGTGCAGATCATGGAGGACCTGCGTAAGGGCGTCTATGACGTGCTCATCGGTGTGAACCTCCTGCGTGAAGGCCTTGACCTACCCGAGGTAGCCCTCGTCGCTGTCCTTGATGCCGACAAGGAAGGCTTCCTGCGTAGCCACCGCTCGCTGACGCAGACGGCAGGGCGTGCCGCGCGAAACGTCAACGGGCGTGTCATCTTCTACGCCGACCACATCACCGAGAGTATGCGCCTGACGATGGACGAGACCGCCCGCCGCCGTGCCAAGCAGATCGCTTACAACGAGGCCAACGGCATCACGCCCCAGCAGATCGTCAAGAATAGCTCCTCCGCCTTCCCCGACAAGAAGGGCGCCGATGAAGCCATTCCCTACATCGAGGCTTCGCCCGAGGCAGCTGTCGAAGACCCCATCGAGCAGTTCCTCTCGCTCGACCAGCTCCGCGAGCTTGCCGAGACGAAGCGCAGCGAGATGATGGCTGCTGCGAAGGAACTCAACTTCGTCGATGCCGCCCGCCTGCGCAACGAGCTACAACGCCTCGAGGAGAAGATCCGCCTGCTGCAGTAGCCCCCCTATCCCCCCAAAAGCACTCCGCCCCGCTATGCTCACTCGTTGGTGAGACATAGCGGGGCGGAGTGTATTAGCGGATATCGCTCGCAGCGGGGCTATCGATTGATGCGGTAGCTGACGCCGAGGTTGAGGAAGACGTGACGCAGCGAATAAGGCATGACCTCGAAGCTCTTATCAAAGATCTTCGGCAGACCTACGTTCATACGTGCCGTAAGCCCCCAGTGCGGGTCAATCTGATAGTCCGCACCGAAGCGCACACCGACGTCATTGCGCACGAGGAAGTCCCCGAGGCTGAAGGCAAGCACCGCGCCCTCCTGATAGACACGACCATCCATGAGGCCGTCGCCATCGAGCTTAGCGGTGAACTTACGCTTGAGCGCGTGAGCATAGTAGCCCCCAGCCATGAGGCGGAAGGAGCTATTCGGCAGAGCGTAGCTCACCCCCACGGGCACCACGACATAGCGGGTATCCATCTCGACACGCTGGTAGCCCGTGTAATGCTGCTCCTTGAAGTCCTCGCTCTGATAGCGGATGGGCATATCTTCGGCTTGGACGGTGGTGCTAAAGCTACGGATATCGTACTCCAGCCCGAGGAGGAGGAAGAAGGGGCTTGCAGGCGTGAGACGGTAAGAGAGGTTCAGCCCCACGTTGGGCGTACCCCCAGGCATAAAGGCCGTGACCTTCTTGACGGGCTTGGGTACGGAGGGGGGCAGAGCACCACCGATATTGAAGCCGAGGTGCACGCCTACACCGAGGCGTGAGGGCTGCTCGTCCCCCGTCTCAGCGGCGCGAGCGGGGAGTGCGAGGAGGCCAAGAGAGAGGCCGAGGAGGAGCGTTCGAATCATCTTCATACGGCAGGACTAATGATGGGGCTTAATGCGGTCCTGGAGCTTGACCTCGCGCAGGCGCAGCTCGCTACCCACAGCACCGATGTACTCGGCACCACGGAAGCTCGAGGAGAAGACCAGAGCCAGACGATACTTCTTCGTCGTGAAGTCCACGGCTTCGTAGCGTGCTTCGTCGACGGGTGTGAGGCGCAGGCGATAGGTCTGCCACGTGCCAGCGGGAGTCGTAGGCTCCAGCTCGACGTAGCCCTTCGCCACGATGCGCGCATCCGTCTGCAGCGTCACGCCATTGAGGTAGCTCGCATCGTCGGTGACTTCGTAGAAGACAGCCGAGACAGCGGCACGGTCTTCGCTGGGAAGCTCGACCTTCTTATCCTGCCCATGGATGACCTTCTCACCCGCCTTGTACTGGTAGGTGAAGTCCACGATCTCGGGGATACCGCTGGAGTAAGGCTGACCGAAGAGCGTCGACTCAAGGGGCTTCCCCACGAGATTGCGTGCATCGACCTGACCTGTATAGAGGGCACCTGCAATGACGTTCGTCCCGATACCGAAGAAGTAGAAGCCCTTAATCGAACGGATGATGGCGCCATGAGCCGCTCCATTCTCCTCCAGTGGCACGACGGGATAGTCCGTAGGCGAAGAGGCGAGCATCGTGTAGCCCTGATTGCTGGCCGAGGCCCAATAGGTATTCTTAGCGTCTTCGTCAGCGCTGATAGCGGGTAGACGATAGGCACCCTTGCTCACATCGATCCAGCGCGTGAAGTCAAAGCTCTGGCTGGCGGTGAGTACGCCCTCCTTGTACTGGCGATCGATGAGGCTGCGCTCCTTGCGCGTGATGGGGTCATCACACGAAGCGAAAGCCACGGCAAGAGCCATGAGGGCAAGTGAAGTGGAAATTCTTTTCATCAACATCTATGTGGATATAAACTGGCTATCCCCCGAGGGGATAAGCAAGCATCAGCCCCATCACCGAGCGTGTCGGCGATGGGGCTGTATGCTTGGTATGAAGGCTTGGGGCACCCGTCCGCCGTGAAGCGGAAGATATCCCCGAGGTCTTCTTACTTCTCAGCGACGTAGCGGCGCTCCTTGATGCGCGCCTTCTTACCGGTGAGGGCACGGAGGTAGTAGAGCTTAGCGCGACGTACCTTACCGAACTTCTCGACAGTAATCTTTTCGATGAAGGGGCTTTCGATCGCGAAGATACGCTCTACGCCTACACCTTCGCTGATCTTACGAACCGTGAAACGCTTCTTGTCACCGTGACCGCTGATGCGGATGACGACGCCACGATAGCGCTGGATACGCTCCTTACCCCCTTCGCTGATGCGGTAGTCAACGGTGATAGTGTCACCACTACGGAAGGCGGGGTGGCTCTTACCAGTAGCGAAAGCTTCGTTGACGATCTTAATAAAGTCCATTGTTTGTCCTTTAGCTTATTTGATTAGTACTACACTAAACGCAATATAACAGGCCACACTTATTCATATATTCCTGACAGAGATTACGCAAAGCGTCGCAAAGGTACAAAAAAGCGCGCAATCACAAGGCCTTATCACAGGGCAACGTTCCGCTCCCCCTTATGACATATTAGGAGCTAGTCCAAAACACATTATGCGAGCCTATGAGGTAATCAAATAATCCCCCCTGCTCTAAACTAGATAGAGGCAGGGGGGACTATACTTAGTGAAGAGAACTAATTACTTAGCGAGTTCCAGGAGCTTAGCGATGATCTTCTTGAGCTTAGCGATTGACTCTTCTAAGTCCTTCAGGTCTTGATCAGCTGCATCCTTTACCTGCTTAGCTGAAGTAACGACGACATCAAGTTCCTTCGCCTTTGCTTCGAGAGCAATACGCTGCTTGCTGATTTCAGCGAGCTGAGCATTCAGGACCTTGATTTCTGCGATCTTATCCTGAATCTTCTTCTCGAGCTTGCTCTTATCTACACGGATCTTATCCTCAGCCTCCTGAGCCTTAGCGGCAGCCTGAGCTTCTGCGAATCGAGCATCACGAAGTGCCTTTACTGCATCCTCTACAGCCTTCTTATTCTTTGCTTCTTCAGCCTTAGCTTCCTTGCCGATCGCAATGGTCTTCTCTGCGAGAGGGCGGAAAGCATCAAGAGCCTTCTGAGCCTGATCGATGGCATGCTTGTCACCGGAAGCCTTTGCGTCCTCGAGAGCCTTCTTCTGCACCTCTAACTGCTTGGCAGCTGCCTCTGCATCCCTCTGCTGCTCAGCCAGACGATTTGCATTCTCAGATTGGATGCTTTTTGCAGTCTCAAGGCTCTTGGCGCTACCTTCACGAGTAGCGATAGCCTTCTGGTGCTCCTTCTTGAGAGCTTCAACTGGAGCAAGAAGGGTCTTCAGCTGAGCTTCGAGCTCTTCCTGCTGCTTCTTGAGAGGCTCAACTTCGGCACTAGTCTTAGCCTTTTCCTGAGCCTGAAGCTTTGCGATCTCAGCCTTAACCTTATTCAGCTCAGCGAGCTTACTATTGTAGTCATCAGTCTTGCCCTTAGCATACTCTGTAGCGATCTTTGTCTGACGCTCCAGTGCCTTCAGTGCATCATTTGCAGCATTAGCCTGCTCCTTGAGAGAGAGCTTTAAGGCGGCAAGCGCTGCTTGACTCTTAGCCAGCTCAGCCTGCTTGATCTCAAGCTGCTTGTTTACTTCTACGAGCTTCTTCTCAGCTTCGAGCTTCTCACGACGGAGCTGATCAAGCTCTTTCTTAAGGTTAGCAAGTTCTTTCTTAGCCTCTTCCAGCTCCTTACGGACGGTAGCGAGATCGGTCTTCGTAGCGTTGTGAGCATCTACTTCAGCCTGCTTACCTTCTTCAAGAAGCTTCTTTTCTTCTTCGAGCTTAGCGATACGAGCTTGAAGCTCCTTGTTAGCGGCCTCAGCCTTCTCAGCACGAGCTATAGACAACTCGTGAGCATTCTTCTCAGCTTCAAGCTTTGCCGTAGCTTCAGCAAGTTTTGCAGCAGCTTCCTGCTCCTTGCCTTGCGCTACCTTGACCTGCTCGCCGAGAGTTACGATACGTTCATTAAGACTCTTCTGCTCAGCTTCGAGCTTAGTGATCTTCTCCTGAGCAGCCTTAAGATCTGCAAGACTCTTTGCATGCGTAGCCTGTAGGTCACTCAGACTCTTCTTACCTTCGGCAATCTGTCGCTCGTAAGGGGTAAGGTCTACGTCATTCTTCTTACAAGAAGTAACTGATGTTCCGAGGATAAGCAATCCAAGGAGTAGCGCTGGTGTAAATGTTTTCTTCATATCCAACACGGGTTAAATGTTATTAATAGAATGTCAAGCATTGACATCCAGCAACAAATATAGAAGCCTAAATCTTCGCGCTTAGCTCCCCGGAACTATGCACTTAATCAATAGACACACACCCATTTCATCCGCTATTTATCTCGCAATTCGATAGCCACACTTTATGTGAAGGAAAAATGTTCCTTAATTCTTCCCTCTGAGTCTTGAGGGCTCGCTTCGGGCATCAGCTGATACCGCTGGATAAATAGCCTCAGCGTCGGGATGCTAACACCGAGACTCTGTGCAATAGCACTCTTCGTCTTTCCCAAAGCAAGCAAATGGCAAATTTCTGCTTCACATCCAGACAGCTTCAGACGCTTGCCCTGGCTTCCTCTTGGCCTACCAAGCCTTCTCCCCTGAGCTCGCAGTCGAGCAAGTGCATCCCGAGTACGTTGAGCGATCAGCTTCCGTTCAATTTCCGCCGAGAGAGCAAAGGCAAAAGCAAGCACCTTACTTGTCACATCCTCCCCTAATCGGTAGCCATCCTTAACTGTCCAAACAGTACACCGCCGCTGCATACATAGACTGAGGATATCCATAACCATGAAGAGACTACGTCCCAGACGACTAAGTTCACTACACAGGATCATATCTCCTTCACCAACCTGATCAAGCAATGCCCCCAGCTCGCGTTCTCGATAATTGCGCCCGCCAGAAACAGTCTCTTCTATCCAGCGGTCAATATGAAGTAGTTCATGCATCGCAAAACGCTGAAGTTCGTAACGCTGGTTCTCCGTCGTCTGCTTGTCACTGCTGACTCGTATATATGCGTATATCATGAGCTCAATATTGATTATAGTGATACCTAATGTATAAAGAACCCTACACTGCGATAACGACATCACAATATAGGGTACAGGGCAACCGCATCAAAATTACGAGAAAACTACAACGTTCTGGTTATTAGATTGTTTCGTTTTATTGATAATCATTAGATGCCTTGACTTACAAGAAAATGAATATTGATAATCAGGCGCTTACATTTTTATGCGGTTGCCCTGGGCCTTATCACGCAACACGTACGACGATTCATCCCCGACGACCGCCTCCTGCGCCCAAGGACCGAGAGGGAAAAGGCGCCGCTGAAGCTCCCTCCTCACCGTACGCTACCCCACCTCTCCGAGGGAAGGGTGTGTCAACCTATATAGGTCACTGCTCCGACCTATATAGGTCGAGCGTGAGACCAATATAGGTTCGTACGCGGACCAATATTGGTTCACTCGCAGACCACTATAGGTTTCACATGCATTCCACTATTGGTTCGCATATGGGCCCAATAGTGGGATGAACGCAAACGACTATTGCTCTGCCCCTCCCCCACTATTCCTCCTCCGCCACGCCCCATACAAAGCCCCTCCTTCTGCAGTGCTTCGGAAAGAGACGCACAGCAGAAGGGAAAAGCAACCAGTACTGGTCAGCATCGTGACCAGTACTGGTAAGTGGTGGTGACCAGTACTGCTCGCTGAAGTGACCAGTACTGATCCGATCGGTGACCAGTAGTGGTCTCTTTTAGCCCGCCCAAGAGTTGCTCTATCTCAACCCACCAGGAAGGAGAGCCAGATGCGCGAAAGCAAAAGTGCCCGCTGCGACCGAAGTCACAGCGGGCACTCGCCGATAGAATATCGAAGGGGGGAGAGCTACTATTCTGCGCTTTCTGCAGCAGGAGCTTCAGCCGTAGCCTTCGTAGAGCGGCGTGAACGACGCGTCTTAGGAGCAGCCTTCTTGTCAGCCTTTTCCTTGAGCATGTTCTCGTTGAAGTCTACGAGCTCGATGAAGCAGACTGCAGCGTTGTCACCGAGACGGTTACCCGTCTTGAGGATACGAGTGTAGCCACCGGGACGGTCAGCGATCTTTTCAGCAACGGGGCCGAAGAGTTCCTTGACAGCAAACTTATTCTGCAGCTCAGCGAAGACGATACGACGTGCGTGCGTGGAGTCTTCCTTAGCGCGGGTCAGCAGGGGCTCGACATATACGCGAAGCGCCTTTGCCTTAGCGACCGTGGTGAAGATGCGCTTGTGCAGGATGAGCGATGCAGCCATGTTGGAAAGCATAGCCTCGCGGTGCGCCTTCTTACGACCGAGATGATTGAATTTCTTATTATGTCTCATCTTTCTACTTAGTCATTATCTAAATTGTACTTGCTAACATCCATCCCGAAGGTGAGTCCGAGTCGCTCCATCAGCTCGTTGAGCTCGTCCATAGACTTCTTACCGAAGTTGCGGAACTTGCTGAGCGTATCAGCGTCGAGGACGACGAGGTCGGCCAGACGGAATACGTTGCCGGAGCGGAGGCAGTTCTGCGCACGGACGGAGAGATCGAGATCCTTGAGATCAGTACGGAGCAGCTGAGATACGCGATCGATCTCCTGCATGTCCAGTACCTCCTCGTCGCCTTCCTCGATGACTGCATTCTCTTCTACTTCGACAGGGTCAGAGATGAAGAGGCTGAAGTGCTCGATGAGGATAGCTGCTGCGTCCTTGAGAGCCTGCTGGGGATGAATGCTCCCGTCAGTAGTGATCTCGAGGGTCAGCTTCTCGTAGTCAGTCTTCTGCTCTACACGATAGTTCTCCGTGAAGTACTTGACATTACGGATAGGCGTATAGATCGAGTCGATAGCGATCGTCTGCAGCTCATTCTCCTGAGCCGTGTCGACCAGCTTCTCATCAGCGGGGATGTAACCACGCCCCTTGTTGATGGAGAGCTCGATAGTAAGGGTATACGCCTCATCGATGTGGCAGATGACCAGCTCGGGATTGAGGACTTCGAAGGAAGTAAGCTTGCCGTTGAGCTCGCCAGCGAGGAACTGCTGCTGACCAGAGATCGTCAGGCTGACGGTCTCCTCAGCAGCGTCCTGGACGAGGGCACGGAAGCGGACTTGCTTCAGGTTGAGAATGATGTTAGTTACATCCTCCAAGACACCCGGAATAGTAGCAAATTCATGATTGACACCTTCGATCTTGATGGTCGAGATGGCGTAGCCTTCGAGTGAAGAAAGGAGTATACGACGCAGGGCATTACCGACAGTGGTACCATATCCCGGCTCAAGAGGGCGGAACTCGAACTTAGCGTACGAGTCCGTCGCATCCATCATGAGGACGTTTTCGGGCTTCTGAAATGCTAATATTGCCATGTGAGTGAGATAATAGGGATTATTACTTAGAGTATAGTTCGACGATCAGCTGCTCCTTGATCTCTTCGGGGATGTCTTCACGCTGAGGAGCGCTGAGGAACTTACCGGAGAGAGAAGCCTGATTCCACTCGAGCCAGCTGTAGCTGCTGTGGCTACGACCAGCCAGAGAGTCGGTGATGACCTCTAAGCTCTTCGCCTTCTCACGGACGCCGACGACCTGGCCGGGCTTGAGGGTGTAAGAAGGGATGTTGACTACCTGACCATCGACGGTGATGTGACGGTGCGAGACGAGCTGACGAGCAGCTGCACGCGTCTTAGCGATGCCGAGGCGATAGACGACGTTGTCGAGGCGGCTTTCCAGGAGCTGGAGGAGCACTTCACCCGTGACGCCCTTCGTGCGCTGAGCCTTTTCGAAGAGGTTGCGGAACTGACGCTCGAGTACGCCATAGGTGTACTTAGCCTTCTGCTTTTCCTTGAGCTGGATGCCATATTCGCTCGTCTTACGACGGCGGTTGTTGCCGTGCTGTCCAGGAGGATAGTTCTTCTTGGAGAGTACCTTGTCGGCACCGAAGATAGGTGCGCCAAGCTTACGGGCGATCTTTGATTTTGGACCTGTATATCTTGCCATTGTCTTCTATTGTTGAAGCAGTACGAGCGACCTCTCGGGGAGAGGCAACGCTGGAGGCAGAGAGCAGCGGGTGGCGGGAGGGAGGCGGAGTGCAGCCGCGACCGGTTATGAGGAGAGGATAGATATATGAAAGTATAGCCAATCTTTCACTCGTCGTCTACCTCGGCGCCTTGCTTAGCTCAGGACTCTTAGCGTTCGCTCGCGCCCTGGTGCTCGATGGAGGGAGCACGGTGAGCGAAGCGTCTCTGGGAGTGTACTGCGATCTTTATGAAACTACTCTGTGATCTGAAGCGAAGTCAGGGATTAGACGCGACGACGCTTAGGAGGACGGCAGCCATTGTGTGGCATTGGGGTCACGTCGACGATCTCAGTGACTTCGATACCAGCGCCATGGATGGTGCGGATAGCAGACTCACGGCCGTTACCTGGACCCTTGACGAAGACCTTGACCTTGCGCAGACCGAGGTCGTAAGCGACCTTAGCGCAATCCTGGGCCGCCATCTGAGCAGCGTAAGGGGTGTTCTTCTTAGAGCTACGGAATCCCATCTTACCAGCCGAAGACCAGCTGATGACCTGACCTTCGTTGTTGGTCAGAGAGATGATGATGTTATTAAAAGAAGAGTGGATGTGAGCCTGGCCCACAGCGTCGATCTTGACGACCTTCTTCTTTGCGACTACTTTCTTTGCCATATCAATCTCTATTACTTAGTAGCTTTCTTCTTATTTGCGACAGTCTTCTTCTTACCCTTACGAGTACGAGCATTGTTCTTCGTACTCTGACCGCGTAGAGGCAGACCGATACGGTGGCGGACACCACGGTAGCAACCGATGTCCATCAGTCGCTTGATGTTGAGCTGGACTTCGGAGCGCAGATCCCCTTCGACCTTGTACTCGGCACCGATCACCTCACGGATAGCGGCAGCCTGGTCGTCGGTCCAGTCCTTTACCTTGATATTGCGATCGACCCCAGCCTTATCAAGGATCTTGGTAGCGCTGCTACGACCGATCCCGAAGATGTAAGTCAAGGCAATTTCTCCTCGTTTGTTTTGTGGCAAGTCGACGCCAACAATTCTGATAGCCATACTTATCTTAGTTCGTTAAAATATAGTCCGATGGTTAGAGACTACCCCTGGCGTTGCTTGAACTTGGGGTTCTTCTTGTTGATTACGTACAGACGCCCCTTGCGACGAACGATCTTGCAGTCGGCGGTGCGCTTCTTGAGTGATGCTCTTACTTTCATATCTATATAGGGTTATTTATATCTGAATGATATACGCCCCTTAGTCAAGTCGTAGGGAGACATCTCTACCTTGACCTTGTCACCTGGGAGGATCTTGATGTAGTGCATACGCATCTTCCCAGAGATGTGGGCGGTGATGACGTGTCCGTTCTCGAGCTCAACCTTGAACATTGCGTTCGAGAGCGCTTCGAGGATGACACCGTCGAGTTCTATTGCTGCTTGCTTCGGCATATACTGTGGTTGCGAGATTAAAACTCTCTGTCTACCAAGACTTCCTTGATAAAGTCAAACGAAGAGAGGATATCGGCCTTGCCATCGCGGATAGCGACGCAGTGCTCGAAGTGGGCTGAAGGCTTGCCCGTCTTAGTACGGACGGTCCAGCCATCGCGATCGAAGATGACATTCTTCGAGCCCATGTTCACCATTGGCTCGATGCAGATGCACATCCCAGAGCGGAGCTCAGGCCCCGTGCCACGGCGCCCGAAGTTGGGCACACCTGGCTCCTCATGCATGTTCTTCCCGATCCCGTGGCCTTCAAGTTCGCGGACGATATGGTAGCCGCGTGCTTCACAATACTGCTGGACCGCAGCGCCGATATCACCGACGCGCTTCCCCGCTACAGCATGCTCGATGCCGATGTAGAGGGATTCCTTCGTCGTGCGAAGGAGAGCCAGAGTCTCGGGAGCTACCTCACCTACAGCGAACGTGTAGGCGGAGTCCCCAGTGAAGCCTGCGAGCTTCGTGCCACAGTCAACGGAGACGATGTCACCGTCCTTGAGTACGACCTTCGAGGAAGGGATCCCGTGCACCACATGGTCATTGACCGAGGTGCAGAGACTCCCAGGGAAGCCATTGTAGCCGAGGAAGGCGGGAGTCGCACCGTTGTCACGGATGAACTCCTCAGCGCGCTTGTCCAGCTGCAGGGTCGAGACCCCAGGAGCTATGATCTTAGCGACCTCGGCGAGCGTACGACCTACCAGGAGGTTGGCCGCGCGCATGAGTTCGATCTCTTCGTCTGTCTTTAAGTAGATCATCTTAGTAAGCAGCTACAGAGCCGGTACGTCCCTTGATACGGCCACTCTTGAGCAGACCATCGTAGTGGCGCATCAAGAGGTGGCTCTCGATCTGCTGGAGCGTGTCGAGGACGACCCCGACAAGGATCAGCAGCGACGTACCACCGAAGAACTGAGCGAATCCCCCAGAGATACCGATGACACGAGCGAAGGCAGGCATAATAGCCACGATAGCGAGGAAGAAGGCACCGGGGAGGGTGATGCGGTCCATGATCGCATCGAGGTAGTCCTTCGTAGCCTTGCCAGGCTTCACACCGGGGATAAACCCATTGTTACGCTTCAGGTCGTTGGCCATCTGCGTTGGGTTGATCGTGATCGCTGTGTAGAAGTAGGTGAAGAGGAGGATGAGGATCGCGAAGACCAGGTTGTACCAAATGCTCGTATTGTCCATGAAGGCCTGTACGAAGCCGTTGGCACGGTCACCCTGTGCCCAGCTGAGGAGCGTGATAGGGAGCATCATGATCGTCTGCGCGAAGATGATCGGCATGACGTTAGCGGCATTGACCTTCAGCGGGATGTACTGGCGAGCACCGCCGTACTGCTTGTTCCCGACGACGCGCTTAGCGTACTGTACGGGCACACGACGCGTACCCTGGACGAGCAGGATAGCACCGGCCATGACGGCGAGCAGGAAGACGATCTCGAAGAGGAACCACACGAGCCCCCCAGCACCGCCAGAGGCGCGCGTCCCCCATTCGGCGAGCACAGCTCCTGGGAGGCGGGCGATGATACCGATCATGATGATCAGAGATACACCGTTGCCAAGACCCTTGTCTGTGATACGCTCACCAAGCCAAAGGACGAACATACTGCCTGCAGCCATGACGACGATCGCATAGATATCGAACCACAGTCCTTCGGGCAGTGAGCCCCCTGCTTGGCGCAGCTGCATGTTCAGGTTGACCAGATAGGCCGAACCCTGGACGAGCAGCAGGACGACGGTTAGATAGCGTGTCCACTGGTCGATCTTGCGGCGCCCGCTCTCCCCTTCCTGCTGCAGCTTCTGGATAGAAGGCACAGCGATAGCGGCGAGCTGCATCACGATAGACGCGGAGATATAAGGCATGATCCCCATAGCGAAGATCGAAGCATTAGAGAATGCTCCCCCTGAGAACATATCAAGGAGTGCCATCAGACCTTCGCTTGTCTGCTTGTGCAGGGCGCTGAGCTGGTTAGGATCGATCCCTGGGATGACGATGTACGATCCCAGGCGATAGATCAGGACGAAAAACAAGGTGGTGAGGATCCGCTGACGCAGCTCCTCTACCTTCCATATGTTTTTCAGTGTCTCTATTAAGCGCATGAGCTATTAGAGTTTTACTGCACTACCTCCCTGTGCGATGATAGCTGCTTCTGCGGACTTGGAGAAGGCGTTAGCCTCGACCTCGAGCTTCAGGCTGAGCGTACCGTTACCGAGGATCTTGACGAGGTCGTTCTTACCGACCAGGCCAGCCTCGATGAGGTCTGCCTTAGCGATGCGAGTCAGGCTCTTAGCTTCTGCCAGGCTCTGCAGCGTGGAGAGGTTGACAGGTGCATATTCGACGCGGTTGATATTCTTGAAGCCGAACTTAGGCAGACGACGCTGGATAGGCATCTGACCACCTTCGAAGCCGATCTTCTTAGAATAACCCGAGCGGCTCTTAGCCCCCTTGTGACCACGAGTAGAAGTACCCCCGAGACCAGAACCAGGACCACGACCGATGCGCTTACGCGTCTTGACGGAGCCCGCTGCGGGCTTCAAACTTGATAAATCCATTTTTCTTCTGTCTTTCTTTATAGGGTGATTACTCTACGATGCGCACCAGGTGCTTTACCTTCTCGACCATCCCGCGGATCTGGGGATTGTCCTTGTGCTCGACCGTCTGGTTGAGCTTCTTCAGACCAAGTGCCCGAAGCGTGAGCTTCTGAGTCTTGGGGCTCTTGATCTGGCTACGTACTTGCTGGATCTTTATCGTTGACATTGTACTTAGAGTCTATGGATGATGATTAGCCCTTGAAGACCTTTTCGACAGAGATGCCACGCTGGCGAGCGACCATCAGAGGCGAGCGCATCTGACAGAGAGCTTCGATCGTAGCCTTGACGAGGTTGTGAGGGTTAGACGAACCCTTGCTCTTAGCGAGGACGTCCGTTACGCCGACACTTTCCAGGACGGCACGCATAGCACCCCCAGCCTTAACCCCGGTACCGGCAGAAGCGGGCTTGAGGAAGACGCGAGCACCACCGAAGGATGCGGACTGTTCGTGAGGGATCGTACCCTTGTGGAGGGGGATCTGCTTGAGGTTGCGGCGAGCAGCAGCACCACCCTTCTGGATAGCTGCGGATACTTCACCAGCCTTACCCAGGCCGAAGCCGATACGGCCTTCTTCGTCACCGACGACGACGATAGCTGCGAAGGTGAAGGTACGACCACCCTTGGTAACCTTGGTTACGCGGTTGATGGCCACGAGGCGCTCTACGAGCTTATCCTTCTGCTCGGTATCTCGGTTTGTCTTTGTGCGATTATCTGACATTGCGATAGACAGTATTAAAAGTTAAGACCTGCCGCACGTGCAGCATCAGCGAGCTCCTTCACACGGCCGTGGTAGAGGTAGCCATTACGGTCAAATACTACGGTGGATACACCTGCGGCTTGGGCAGCCTTAGCTACCTCCGTACCTACGAGTGCTGCGATCTCCTTCTTCGTACCTTCAGCATTGAGCTTGAGGGAAGAGGCGCTTGCGATCGTGACGCCATCGACGTCGTTGATCACCTGAGCATAGATCTGCTTGTTGCTTCGGAATACCGTCAGGCGAGGACGCTCTGCCGTACCGCTGATCTTGGCACGTACACGCGTCTTGATCTTCTGTCTTCTTATTTCTTTCTTCAACATGATTGCTTTATACGTGTTTTAAGCGGTTACTTACCAGCTGACTTACCCGACTTACGGCGGACAACCTCACCTTCGAAGCGAATACCCTTACCCTTATAAGGCTCTGGCATACGGAAGGAGCGGATCTTAGAGCACACCTGACCCAGCAGCTGCTTGTCAGCAGAAGAGAGGATGATCAGGGGGTTCTTGTTACGCTCAGTCTTCGTCTCCAGGTTGATTTCCTTAGGGAGCTGGAGGAAGATGTTGTGCGTGAAGCCGAGGCTAAGCTCGAGGATCTGACCCTGGTTGGATGCACGATAACCGACACCGACCAGCTCAAGCGTCTTGGTGAAACCTTCGGAGACACCGACGATCATGTTGTTGATGAGGGCACGATAGAGGCCGTGCAGTGAGCGCTCTTGGCGATCATCGCTACCGCGACGGACGACGACCTGAGCATCTTCTACGGCTACTTCGATACGAGCATCTACGCTCTGAGTGAGTTCGCCCTTAGCGCCCTTTACAGTGACGACACCATCCTTCACGGACACCGTTACGCCAGCAGGGATGCTAATGGGGTGCTTACCTATTCTTGACATAGTTTGTACCTCCTTGCTTTAGTAGATGTAACATAGCACTTCGCCACCTACCTTGAGCTGCGAAGCTTCCTTATCGGTCATGACACCCTTCGAAGTAGAGAGGATAGCGATACCGAGACCATTGAGTACGCGGGGCATCTCACGATAGCCGACATACTTACGAAGACCTGGGCGAGAGACGCGCTTCAGGGCCTTGAGGGCGTTCACACGACCCGAGCGGTCGTACTTCAGAGCCACCTTGATGCTCCCCTGAGGGCCATCTTCGACGAACTTAAAGTTGAGGATGTACCCCTTGTCGAAGAGGATCTTCGTGATCTCTTTCTTTAGATTAGACGCGGGGATCTCGACCACACGATGGCCAGCCTTCACTGCATTACGCAGGCGCGTCAGATAATCTGCAATAGGATCTGTCATTAAATTGAGAATTAAATTGATCCGGACGTCCCGGACAATATTTAAACATACTGCTTAGTGCCTTCTCTGCGACCAAGCGCCCCTCAGAAAGGAGCACATCGGCGCATAAAAAGCATGCAAATTTACAAACTATTTGCCACACTTGCAACTCACACAAGCATAAGCATATCGCATCAACTCAGCACAGCCTTAAGACACCCCCTATCCGAGGTATAATCCACCCCTCCACCACAACGGAAGCGCAACCTTCGTCACCACACGCTCCACCTACCGCAAAGGAGATAAAACCCTCTACATCACCCGCTAATCCTTCGCAAGCCCTCCTCCAAGCTACACGACCCTACTACCAGCCATTGCCTTCCCTCCCGAAAGAAACTCCCCTCTCTACAAGCTCGTAGAAGCAACCACTATATGAAGACTGTTGCCGCAAGTCCCGCCCTCTATTTATTATGCTAAGGCATCGCACGCTCAGCCCCACGATATACCTCACCGAAGTGATACGCAAGCCCTTCGCCTTATCACGAGTATTCTTCTTATCCAGCGGAGGGAAAAGTGCTGTTCTCGCAAAGAAAAATGCTCCTCCCCGTAGTGGTATTCTTCTATCTATGCACGTAGTCTTAAAGACCAGGCACGCAAATCCAAATATCCACGTACGTAGATATTAGAGCCACGTACGTAGCCCCAACTTATCTGCCACTCGTCCGCAACTTTTATCCCTATGCGGAGCAGCAACCTACTATGGGTTTGCACCGCATACCACTACTCGTTTGCACCCCACACCAATAGTTATTTGCACTCCTCCCCGCATAAGCTGGACTAAAGGACAACGCCGCCCTCGGGAGACAATCCCGAGGGCGGTAAACTAACAGCGCATATTACGACCACCAGGTGCGTGCGCGAAAAGCAGAGAGACCTATAGCCTATTCCTCTTCTACGGCTTCCTGCAGAGCCCTACAGAGCAGGCGGATCATCTCCTTCTCATGCTTAGCGCACTCTGACTGCCTCCACTTTTCGCTGGAGCCCCCTTCAATGATATCACCCATGATGCGAAGCTTCAGACTACCCTTCTGCACCATCTTCTTATAAGACTTCATCTTAGATTCTGGCGAGAGATTAGAGAACTTGGAATTGACACTGCGAGAGATAATACACAGATTGCCGAAGGTATCTATCCCGTCCCATGCCTCAAAGGTACCTTCGGACGGATGCTGGGGATACCAGTGCTCTACTGAGTTACGGAACTCGAAAACAAAGTCTTTATACTTCTCCTTATCTTCCTTCCACAGCAAGTAGTCTAGGTAGTTGAAGACAACATGCGGAGTCTGGACACCGAGCTCATAATTACCCGGATCTAAGAAGTTCTCCATCACAGCTTCTGCTGCTATGCGCTCTGCCTCGTCGGTTAGTTTGTATCGCTCGGTCTCGTTGTTGTTAAACAACCACACCAGCAGTTCCGTTATCCAGTGCATCACCTTAGGAGATGTGTACGATACACGTAGTGCGGACTGTATCATCAGACACTCCTTATTGCGTGGTGCATAGGTCTTCTCCCACTCATTCTCATAGCGAAGTCTTGTGTTTGCATAGTAAGCCTTCTTCTTATACCCTGCGCCCGCAGTGCACAACTCTTTGAGGCTCCAGGCGCCTTCTTGATCATCACCTGCATACTCGCGCTTGATGATAAACTGATCAAACAGGAAGCGGGAACGCAACAAGAACAGAATAAACTTACGGGCGAAGCTCGCCTCATTCTCCTTGATAGGCTTAGCACCCATTTGCCCACAAGCGATCACCTTATTATAGTCTGCAAGCAAGCGCTTGTCATCAAGCAAGCTACCCAAGCCACTTCCTTTACTTAAAGACACATTCTCAACACGAAGAAAAACTCGGAGGACATGAAGCAAGAAATGAGGGAAGCCTATGATACTATCGAAACGTATCGGAGTATTGTCACTCTCTCGTACAGCATCCAACGCCGCAACTTTAAAGTCGGATCTCGTGACGCTTGTGATTGAAAATCCCTCATCAGCACTCTGACCCATCTTTAGGCAACCTGTATAGCGAGACCAACTCCCCGACAACTTATCAGGCGACCATTTATCGCCAAAAATCTCCTCTCTCTCCGCTTTCGCAAAGTGCATCTGGACATAGCCTGTCATATCACTACAAGCATTCCATACCCTGGAGAAGAACTCTTGTTCTCTCCTATTACTGAGATACCTCATGAGCTGGGCCTTGAGGATATCATGTTGCTCCAGCTGCTCACCTCGGGTATTCATGATCTCAAAGTAGCGATTAAGATCCGTATGCTCGGGCACCTCTATCCGATAGAGAATTACACTCTTCAGGCGCTCAATGAAGGCTTCTACATCAATGACATCTCCTACCGTGAACTTCTGCTCAATTACCTTGAGTCCATTAAGAATAGACTGCTCTATTCGATCCATATCATCCGCAAGAGGCTTCTCCTTCGAGAGCAAATCTTGAATATGAACCAGTGTATAGTTTGAGTTCGGACGACAGTCAAACGAAAGTGTTTTCCCAACCTCTCGTTCCAAGCGACGGCGTGAGACTAGGTAGTGCAGCAAGAGATAGAGCGTAGTTAGGCGCTGTTGTCCATCCACGACCTCATATGTCTCTTCCTTACCCTTGACCTTAGCCACGACAAGCGAACCGATGTAGTAATCCCCAGTGGAGTCATTGATATCATCGATGAGCTGCACGATCTCCTTATCCTCCCAGGCATAAGCACGCTGGTAGCGAGGGATCACATAGTGCACCTCCTTATCAAAGAGGGTCTCATCATCAAGTATTCTCAGTTCCTGTATCATCTTACTTATATCCGTTTAATAGTAGAAGGTCTTCATACAGCCCCTGCCACTTCTCTGTCTCAGCCTTATCATTATCTCGTTTTACCATCAGAGGCATCCCTGATATCTCCGTATGCCTACGAGCCGAAGAGATCAGTGAAATTACGGGCTCAGAATTGGTATACTTATCATTATCTCCAAGGCCAATAGCATACCGATTAACGGTATCAAAGCCCAAATGATTCATATCAACTCGAAGCATCATCGCCCATGTAAACAGCTTCTTCACTGCCATCAAATCGAAGTTATGGAAGCGGTCGTAGTAGCAGAGCAGAGCGCAAAAAAATAGATTGCGAGCATGATTCATCCCCGTCGATGAAGACTTACAAGCCTTATCTAAGTCTGCTGGAGTTTTGATCTGCCCCACCTTTGACTTATCATCAATGAGTAGCTCCTTGATGCGTGCAAAATCAGGATTGTCAATAAGCTCCAGCTTGATACTATGAAGCATTTGCATGTAGTGGTCTACCATCTCGAAGAAATCTCCTCCTGAGATCAGTGGCTCCGAAAGCAGGAAGTAAGGCATAGCCTTGTTAGCCCGGCGTGCATAAGTGTACCCCGAACTCTCCTCAATCCCCTTATAAAGATCTATTTCAGCTGCAGTGAAGCGGCTAGACTTCCGCCGCTTGGACCAATTCCATAGCGGAAAGAGATAGTTATCGAAGAGCTCACGAATAGCCTTGGGATCCTTAGACTCCCACTTCAAGACAGCACGCTGCATATCATACTTATCATGAATCTCCCTAAGGTGATAAGCCTTGAGTAAGTCATGGGGATACAGCTCACGCCCTCGAGTATTCTGTGAGTCAAAGAGCTGAAAAGCCTCACTCCGTTCATTGACCGTAAGGACAACTACCTCTAGCACCTCACTGAGAGCCTTATCAAAGGCCTCCTTGACCCCGACATCTACAGAAGAACACCATTCACGGATTCTATCTGAATTACTATGAAGATTACCCAGAGTAACCTTATCCGAGAACTTGGCAGATAGGAGACTACATGTAAAGTTTGGGCTCAGACACAGCTTCAATAGCAAGAACGAGAGGATACGCTGCTGCCCATCGACGATGTCATACGTCGGCTTCTCCTCCTCGGTATTCGCATGGAGAATTACAGTACCTACGCGATACTTAAAGTTCGGATGCTTGTTTGCGTCCTCAATGCCCTTCTGAATATCAAGAATAAGCTCTCTGATATTCTTTTCAGTCCACTTATAGGGACGTTGGTAGCTGGGAATAACCAAATTGAGCTTTAGCAGCTCTTCAACTGAGAGTATTCTGGCCTCACTCATCTCTTTCTACATCGATAATCTATAGGGGAGGATTTTACTTGGGGGAAATTAGCAGAGGCGTGATGGCGAACAGCAGGTCATCAACTTCCGCTTTCGGCAGGCAAATATAGGTAACTTCATCCCATAAAACAATCAACTACCCCACAAACACTTACACACTACACATGACTCCCTGACCAAAAAGCATTATACACAAAGCAAAAAGACAACGTTACGCCAGCCGAAATCCCCATCATGGCGGGGAGAAGACCCAAGCAAGCAATCCAAAGGAGGGGTACCTCCCCCTTCTCTACCCCCGCAAGGTGGCATCTCACTCCGAGGATGAAGAAAAGGAGAAGCCAAGGAAGGGAATATCAACCTATACTGGTCCGTGAGCGAACCACTATTGGTCAACGAGCCAACCACTACTGGTCAGAAAACGAACCACTACTGGTTCGCTCACGGACCAATAGTGGTTCATACCACCCACCTACGAGGTAGCCTATCTTACAGCAGCACAGGAGCACCACATCCTCCTACAACAAAGCGAGATACCCCTCCCACACAGACAAAGAATACCGCCAAGCGCCAGCCCTCTTGAGAGAGCTGGCGCTTGGCGGTATTTGGATGGAGCGGAGCTATAGCCCGCTACCAGTAGAGGTCGTAGACGCGGATCTCACTGCGCGTACCTACGCGGTAGGTCGCACCCGCCGAGCCGATACCTGAGGAGATGCACACCTCACGCTCACCCACAGGGCGCGTACCCGAGACCATACCGTAGCGCCACCAGACCATCAGTTGGCCGGGCCAGATCTGTCCGCCGTGGGTATGGCCACAGAGGATGAGGTCCACGGGACTATCGCCGATGCTATCTATCGAGGCGGGCGTATGCTCCATGAGCACGACGGGTCCTCGCAAGGGATCCGCTTCGTTGGCGATGACCTCGAAGGGCTTTCGGTTGCCATTCACCCAGTCATCACGCCCGATGAGCGTAAGCGGGCCATTCCCAGGGAAAGCGATACTGTCGCGAAGGAGCGTACCACCGACTTCGGAGACCCAGCGGATATTGGCCTCCAGATCGTCACGATATTCGTGATTCCCCAAGACGTAGTACACACCCAGAGGCGCATGGAGTGAGCGAAGCGAAGCCATCACACGCGGATCATAAGCGTAGACGGCGCGGTGATCGATGAAGTCCCCACCGCAGAGGATGAGGTCAGGCTGCTGGTCTTGGATGAGCTTCACCGCACGAGCGATATAGTCGGGCGTCATCGCCTCGCCGATATGCAGGTCGGAGAAGAAGACCAGACGTATGCGCTTCTCGGGCTGTGCCCCTTCGGGCACTAGACGCTTGACGGTGTACTTCTGATACATGACGCGCGGGTAGCGCACATTGCGGTGGCCGATGACCATCGTCGTGAAGAAGACCGCAAGGGTAGCGATGAAGGCGATGACCTTCGCACCCTGCTTTACCGCAGGGCGAGCCGAAGCATAGAGCTTGAATGTGCGCGCATCGATATAGCGTAGGATATTCACCCCGACGACGACGGCCGTGGCGTACATCGTAGAGAAGAAGATGTACACGCTACCATTCATCACGGCACTCATCCAGTCGGCTTCGAAGCGGCGATGGATGAGGAGCGCGATGGAGAAGAGTACAAAGATCAGCACCAGCAAGCCCCAGAAGACGCGGCGCAGACGTGGCCCCAGCACTTGCCCTGCGCGCCACCCGAGGTACGGGAAGAGGAAGAGGCAGCAGAGGACCGAATACAAATAAACCATAGTATAAAGGGAAAGTGGCGTGCGACCTTAGAGCCCCTCGGAGGAGAACTTACGGTCGAAGATCTTGAACTGATAATACATCAGGATCATCCCCAGCACCCCTGCAGCGATGTCCGAGAAGGGCATAGCGAGCCATACACCCGTAGCATCCCAGAGCAGGGGGAAGAGGAAGAGCGCAGGCAGGAGGAAGAGGATCTGACGAGAGAGACTCAAGAGAAGCGCCTTCCCCCCGAAGCCGATACTCTGGAAGAACTGCGTAGCCGTGACCTGGAAGCCTACGAAGGCAAAGCCATAGAGACAGAGGCGTAGCGCATGCACCGAGGCCTCGATCATCTCAGGCGAGCTGGTGAAGAGTGAGGCGATCAAGCCTGGTGCCACCACCGCTACGATAGTCACGAAAGCACCGATACCGAAGTTCGTAGACGAGCAGATCTTGAAGGCCTGACGCACACGGTCCATCGCACGGGCTCCGTAGTTGTAGCCCACGATGGGCTGCATTCCCTGAGCGATACCGAGCATGAACATAAAGCCCACAAGGGCCGCGCTATTGATGATCCCATAAGCCCCCACCGCTCGGTCAGCCATCAGAGAATTCTCCGCATAGCGAGCCAAGGTAGAGTTGATGAGGAAGGCGATGCCACTACTGAGGAGCTGCAGGAAGAAGGGCGACATACCGATAGAGAGGATCGCCAGGATCTGCTCGGAGGAGAGGCGCATATTGCGTCGGCGGAACTGCACCTCGCTCTTGCTGCTGAGGAAGTGCTGCATCACAAACGCTGACGACACAGCCATAGCGATCACCGTAGCCCAAGCAGCCCCCTCAATACCCCAGTCAAAGCCATAGATGAAGAGCGCATCGAGGAGCGTATTGAGCCCTGCCCCGATGAGCATCGTGATCATCGCCTTGTAGGGATATCCCGAAGCACGCATGATCGCATTGAAGCTGAAGCAGAGCGTCGAGAAGATATTCCCCGGGATCATGATCTTCAGATAGTCGTAAGCGAAGGGGAGCGTGCGGTCATTAGCCCCCAGAGCACGGAGGATATCGTCGAGCCAGATCATCACCGGCACTAAGGTCAGCACCTGCGTGACCAGAGTCAGCAGGAGGGCATTACTCAGGATACGCTCAGCCTGATCGTGCTTGTTCTCGCCGAGGAGGATGGACACACGAGATGAAGCCCCGACGCCGATAAGCATACCGAAGGCTTGGATGAAGATCAGGATAGGGAAGGTCAGAGCAAGCCCCGTGATAGCAAATTCACTGACGCCCTGCCCGATGAAGATACGGTCGACGACGCTGTAGAGCGCATTGACCATCGTCCCCACAATAGCTGGGACACCATAGTGAATAAGGAGGCGTGGGATGCTCTCGTGAGCTAAGCGCTCGATGCGCTCGGTGTTTTTTTCTACCTGCGTAGACATGAAGATCTCTGCTTTATAGGGTCGGCACCGCAGCTGATAGAGGCGCGGTGAGGGGAGTTAACTCGGAGGTCTCGAAAAGATAAGAGGCTGCCCGCTTGCATTGCATGGGGCAGCCTCTTGTAGGTGTTTGCTACACTCGGGTAGCGGCGGTGGGTGCGACCTCTATAGCGAGGGCAGAGCACCCGACGAAGTTCGTTCGATTAAGAGAAGAACTCCTTGACGGCTTCGTTGGGGACCATCTCTTCCTGGAAGATGTAAGCACCCGTCTTAGGGGACTTGACCATCTTGATGACCTTAGAGTAGGTACGACCGTCGGCCTTCTTGAATGATGCGACTGCTTTCTTTGCCATTGTCTTGTCTCCTCGTGATTACTTGATTTCCTTATGGACCGTCATACGCTTGAGGATGGGGTTGTACTTTCTCAGCTCAAGACGCTCGGTCGTATTCTTTCTGTTCTTGGTCGTGATGTAGCGGGACGTCCCTGGCATACCACTCTCCTTGTGCTCAGTGCACTCGAGGATGACCTGTACTCTGTTTCCTTTAGCTTTCTTTGCCATGATCTTCCTACTACTTTACTTTGATTTCACTTAGGTAGCCATTGTTTGCAGCCTGACGCACAGCGGCATCGAGACCGATCTTGTTGATGAGGCGGAGGCCTGCGGCAGACACCTTCAGGACGATCCAGCACCCTTCTTCTGGCCAGAAGAACTTCTTGGTAAACAGGTTGACTTCGAAGCGGCGCTTTGTCTTGCGATTGGAGTGCGAGACATTGTTGCCGACCAGGGCTTTCTTACCTGTAATCTGACAAATCTTTGACATTACTCTTATATTTTAGTTTGTTATTTCTAACGTAATCAGCGACTTGTATCTTCACCTCCCTCAGGAGGACTCTACAATCGGTCTGCAAAGTAAGCAAAAAATACGCACATAAGCAACCCACTATACTATGCAGACGTAAAAAATCGTCCACCACGACGAGAGCGGTGAGCGTAGCTCGTTGGCCCCGCGAGTGGAGAGGGAAGGCGCAAGCTACGACTCCTCGATGGTGGGATCTTCGGGGAGAGGTTCGTCGCTGAAGATGATGGAGGTAGCGCCGAGCGTGAGCACGTCTCCAGGCTGGAGGTAGCGCCACTCCTTCGGGGCGAGAAGCTCGCCTGCGAGGAAGGTCCCCACTCGGCTATCGTCATCTGCCACAGCGAAGCGGAGCTTCCCCGTGCGCCCCTCGGTGACCTTGATGATCGCATGATGGCGATCCATACTCGGGTCGGAGGTGATGATAGGGATATCCGTGGCGGTATCCTTGTTGCGACGGCCGATAGCATTCACCCCGACGTAGAGGGGGAAGAGCTGCTTATAGCCGAAGACATTCTCTACCACGATGATATGCCCGACGGAGGTGCGCTGCTCTTGTCGCTTCGTGCTCTTAGCCGAAGGCAAGCGCAGACGCAGGTTGAGCTGATGCGTGCACTGCGGGCAGATGATCGAGAGGCGATCCTCTCCCGAGGCCTGTAGCTCCTCGATACGCTCCCTCCTCAGAGGGATCGCCGTATCGCACTTGGGGCAAAAGATTTTCTTCATCGCACTACTTCGCTGTAGGGGTAGCGGCGGTCTTAGCCTCGGGGCGGCTCAGGACCTTCGTGTAGCGTGCAGGATCTGCGAGGAGATCCTCTGCGGCACGCACCATCTTATCCTCGGCGACACTGCGCTCCAGCGCCCCTCTATTGTAATAGTAGCGGGTGAGAATAGCCCCCGTCAGATACTGCTCGATGAAGGGACGATGCTCCTCGAGGTCGTGCTTGAGGTCGGGGACGAGGAGCTTCTTCAGCGCCTCAAAGGCCTCACGACTCTTGTTGTAATAGCCCTCGAACTTCGCCAGGTCCTCCAGCTTCTTCAGCTCCTTGCCGCTCTGGCGGTCGTAGTCGAACTTCTTCTCGATCATATGATTAGAGAAGGAGGTATAGTCTGCATCCGTGAGCTTGAAGTCACGGGGCGAAGCGATCGTGCGGTGGCTGCGCACATAGTCGGTGATCCAGTCGAAGGCATCGTTATTGACACGCAGGTAGTACACCATCGTGGGCAGCGAGTCATTCGTGAGAGCGATGTCGGGGAGGATACCACCAGCATCACGGACCTCACGGCCTGCTCGCGTATGGAAGACCTTCGTCAGGCTGTCAGGCAGGATCGTAGCGCCCTTACCCTCACGTAGCGACTGGTAGTTGATGCGCTGGATACAGCGACCGCTGGGGATGTAGTACTTCGCCGTCGTGAGCTTGATCGTCCCATCATAGGGGAGCTGCATCGTCGTCTGCACAAGGCCCTTACCATAGCTCTTGACGCCCATGACGACAGCGCGATCGAGATCCTGCAGAGCACCACTGACGATCTCGGAGGCCGAGGCCGACTGCCCATTGATGAGCACTGCGATGGGGATCTGCGTGTCGAGAGGCTTGTCAGTCGTGCGATAGACGACCTCCTGACGGCGGGCATTGCGACCACGCGTCGTCACGACCTCCTCACCTGCAGGGACGAAGAAGTTGACGATCTTGATGGCTTCGTCGATGAGCCCACCACCATTGTCGCGCAGGTCAAGGATGAGCCCACGGAGCTGGTGCTTGGACTTGAGGTCCAGGAAGGCCTTCTTCACCTCAGCGGCTGCCGTGTTGGGGAAGCCAGTGAGGGAGATATAGCCCATATCCTTCCCGATGACACCATAGTAAGGTACAGGGCTGACCTGAATCTTCTGACGGCGGAACTCGATGCGGCGAGGCTTCGACTCCCCTGGACGCTGGATCAGGAGCGTGATCTTGCTCCCAGGCGTACCCTTGAGGGCGGCACTCACCTTATCGCTGGTCGACTTACGGAAGTCCTGACCGTCGACCTCGAGGATGACGTCACCGGCACGCAGACCGGCCTGTGCAGCAGGCATACCCTCCATGGGGTCGTTGATGATGATCGTGCTATCGGGGCGCTGCGAGATGACCGACCCGATACCGCCATAAGCCCCAGTCGTCAGGAGACGGAGCTTGTCGGTATCCTCCGACGAATAGTACTCGGTATAGGGGTCGAGGCTCTCGAGCATACCGTCCAAGCCGATACGGCTCAGACGCTTGATATCGATGGAGTCGACAAAGTGGCGGTCAAGGAGCGCCAGTGAGGAGCCGAAGATATCGACAGCCTGCACGTAGCTAAACTTATTATCCTTCTTCTTCTCTTCCTTGCCCTTCGTCTGAGCCGACGCAGGCGTGAGGAGGAGTAGGCCGAGCGCGAGGCTCAGGATCTTCGTCCAGTAAGTCATAGATGGATTGCTAAATTGAGGTAGGAGCCCTCTCCACGCTGGGCAGCGGGGCGAAGACACCTCGATATATACTATGCGCGGTCTCCGAAGATAGCGGAGCCGACACGCACCAGGGTAGCGCCCTCACGGAGCGCCAGCGGATAGTCTCCACTCATCCCCATAGAGAGCTCGGTGAAGAGCTCGGGCTGGAGGAGCAGTCCCGAGGAGCGGATCTCGTCGAAGAGACGATGCACCGTGGCGAACTCACCACTGATGACAGCCTCATCATCGACATTGCTCGCCATAGCCATCAGACCATGGAGAGCGACGCCACGATAGGTCTCGGGGCTCGAAGCGATGCGCCCGAGGAGCTCACGTAGCTCATCGGGGGAGAAGCCACTCTTCGTCTCCTCACGAGCTACATGCACCTCGAGGAGGATGGGAATGGTGCGCCCCACACGCTGGGCTTGACGGCATATCTCCAGAAGGAGACGCTCAGAGGTGACGCTCTCGATCATATGGATGAAGGGAGCGATGTACTTCACCTTGTTCGTCTGCAGCGGCCCAATGAAGTGCCAGACGAGGTCGGGATAGCGCTCACGGAGGCCCTCCCACTTATCTACCAGCTCCTGCACACGGCTCTCGCCGAAGAGGCACTGGCCTGCAGCGTGCGCCATCTCGATATACTCCGCAGGATGGAACTTCGACACGGCCACCAGCCGCGCCCCACCCGTCAGCGTAGAGCGTATCTTATCGAGGCGCTCAGCTATATCCTCACTTCTCAGGGGCTTCATATTGGAAGACGTCTAAGATCTGCGTGTCGGTGACTGCAGCGATCTCGTAGCTGGCCATCTGGCTATCGAGCTGAGCCTTCAGCTCGGTGACAGCGTTAGGCAGCGAATCGGACTTGACGATCATCGTAGCGGAAGTCTTCTTCTCCGAGCCACTCTTCTCATCAACGGTGATGAAGTTCACCTTAGCACGGAAGTAGCGGTCGTCCTCGGCCTCATCGTTGAGGAAGAGCTCAGCGATACGAGCACGGCGGATGTTCACCACCTCCAGCTCACCGACCGAAACGAAGGGTCTAATCTCCTTGATGATACGCTTCTCTGCCTCTGTGAAGGAGAGGGCATCTACCAGGTAGCTTTCGGAAACCTTCTTCATACCCATCGAGTCGGCCTGGCGCTCGTAGGAAACTTTGCATTCGAACCAATAGTTCATCGTCTGTATCTAATTCTTGTATTTGTATTCTGTATCAGGGTGTCGAGGCTACTCCTCGTACATATGGGCGATCTCGCTGGCGTAGTGCTCAGCGACGACCTTACGGCGTAGCTTCAGCGTATTGGTCAGCTCGCCGCTCTCCAGCGTGAAGGGCGTCGTCATCAGGTGGAATTTCTTCACCTTCTCATACTGCGCTACGGAGCTGAGAGCAGCCTCTACGTGCGCCATCACGAGGCGGTGCACCTCATGCTGCTTGCTGAGCTCCTCTTCGCTGAGGTCGCGAGACACGCCACGCTCGGCAGCCTCACGGCGCAGCACCTCCCAGTTGGGGTAGATGAGTGCACTGACGAACTTATACCCGTCAGCGATGACAGCGACCTGCTCGAAGAGGGGATCGACCGTGAGCAAGCCCTCGAGCATCTGCGGAGCGATGTACTTACCGTTGGCAGTCTTAAAGAGGTCCTTGATACGCTCCGTGAAGTAGAGCACGCCATTCTCCATACGACCAGCATCCCCCGTGCGGAAGAAGCCGTCTTCGGTGAACGCCTCAGCATTGGCCTCGGGATTATTGTAGTAGCCCGTCGTCACCGTCGGGCCCTTGATGAGGATCTCACTCGTCTCGGGATCGATCTTCACCTCGAGAGCGGGCATGATCGTACCGATTGACTCGAGGTCAAAGCCCACCATAGGCTGGGAGGACACCGTCGCCGTCGTCTCCGAAAGCCCATAGCCCACACACATAGGCACATTGATCGAGCGCAGGAAGCGCAGGATCTCGGGTGAGACCGAAGCCCCTGCCGTGGGGAAGAAGCGACCGCGCTGCAGCCCGATAGCCTTCTTCACCTTCGCAAAGAGCGTCTTATCGTAGAGCTTATAGAGGAGCTTGAGGAAGAGTGGCGCTTTCTTCCCCTCGTTCACGAAGTCGAAGAAGTAGCGATCCCCTACCTGGATGGCGTGGCGAAGGACGTAGCGTAGGGGCTTAGGCGAGCGGTTGATCTTATCCTGCACACCGATATACACCTTCTCCCAGAAGCGGGGCACATTGCCCATCATCGAAGGGCGTACCATAGGCAGCGCCTCGAGGATACGCTTCGGATCGCTGAGGACAGCCACCTGACAGCCCATGCTGAGGCAGAGGTAGCTCCATGCCTTCTCGAGGATGTGGTTCAGCGGGAGGAAGCACATCGAGACGTCGCGATTTGTGATGAAGGGGTACTTGATCTGGTGCGCATAGAGCTGCTCGATGAAGTTGCTATGATGCAGCATCACGCCCTTGCTCTTACCCGTCGTGCCGGAGGTGTAGATGATGACCGCCAGGTCGGTAGCCAGCGATTGGCTTGCCGTCACGTTCGCCTTGTTCTCATAGGCGACGGAGTCCCCACGGCGTACGAACTCATCGTAGTACATCGAGGTCGTGTCCCCAGGGGCGAGTACCACCTCGTTGTCGAAGATGATCAGGCGGCGAAGTGACCCGCCACGCTGCTGCACCTCATAGGCATTGTTGTACTGGAACTGACCGCCGACGAACATCGTCTCGACACCAGCATCCTCCACAATGAACTGCACCTGATCGGGCGTACTCGTCGCATAGAGGGGCACCGAGACGGCACGCATCATAAAGATCCCCAGCTCGGTAGTGATGCAGCCCACACGGTTGGGCGAATAGATCGCGATACGGTCGCCCGTCTGGATCTGCAGGTAAGCCAAGCCCTTGGCTGCCGAGAGGCAGAGGTTAGCGACCTGCTCACCATTGAGCTTCTCCCAGCGCTCATTATGCTTGTTGTAGTAGCGCATAATGGTCTTACCTGGGTAGCGTACACGGAACTGGTGGGGGAACTCCGCCAGGTGATACTTAGGGTATGGAGGTGTCATTGGTCTGTCTATACAAGTGTGGTCGGGGTGGGATGCCCCGCTAATTCTCTTACAAATTTAGCCTATTCTTCTCGTCCCGCTCTATATTGCTGATTGGGATGCCGTTTTACAGAGAACCTTTGCTCAAGCACGCCCTGCTTAAGGAGGCGAGGTAGGATTACATTTCTCACATGATCCTTTGTCCGATGTAGGTAGTCAGCTATCTCTTGAGCTGTCCGCCATTCAGTGCAGAAGCAGCAAACGAGTCGCTCCGTCTCCTGTGCACTGAGCTTACGCTTGGTAGCTTGCATCATTTGCTCTTCCGAGCTTGCATCGTTTGAAGGCATAGCTTGCATCATTTGCTCTTCCAAGCTTGCATTATTTGAAGGCGCAGCTTGCATCATTTGAGCTTCCGAGCTTGCATTATTTGAAGGCATAGCTTGCATCATTTGCTCGCTCGCTTCACCACCATCATTAAGATGATAAACACACCCTCTCCCACGCCCTTCTGCTATCAGTAGCCCATCTCGACGAAGCTTCTGAAGAACCTTTGTGATATCTGCTGGATGCATCGGGAGCAACTCTTTGAGTCGCTCATGATTAATAACATCTTCACTCTGAGCGGTCGCGAGAAGTAGCAGTTCATTCTCATCAAGCTCATCAATGGGGCTACCGAGCTGATCCTTCAAGGAGGTAAGGATACGAGGATCCAGCAATGACTCTAAGGGCATCACAAGCTCCACTTTATTGGGGCGCAAGAGTTCGTTGGGATAGGGTCTACCCCAGCGCGAAGCCTTCCACCCTCTGAGGATCTTGTCGACACCGCTACCCGCCTTTTCGGCTTGCCCCATCATCATAAACATCTGCTGGAGCGATGTATTCCGACAGACACTCTCCCCGCCCCTAAAGAACTGTTCGCGAGAGATGAGTAGCACGCCTGGATTAGATAAGATGATCTTATCTGGATATTTGGTGACCAGAAGTGAAGCCTCCTCGCTGTAGTCCGCATGCACACACAGATTGGCCATAGCTTCACGAAGCGCTTCATGAGCCAGCGTCCCATCTCGGCGCACACCATCCTCTAAGCGAAAGGGGGTGGGCAACGATGCTTGAAGCTTCGGTAGCACCCGACGATAGAACTGAAATAGGTTGACCTCCCATGTGCCATCAGGATAAATACGATCACTCCAGCGTTCACTATCGGAGGTAATCTCCTTATAATCGGGGAAAAAGTTCGGTGCACAGGCAGGATCCTTGATGGCCTCGAACTTCCCAAACATCAGAAGCCCAGCCAAGGTGAATCCTTCTTCACCACTCTCTCGATCCCGTCGATAGCCACCCAGCTTACGCATTAGCCCATCATTGTCCTCTGTCACCCAAGGGTGGTCGGGATGGACTGTCATAAAGAGACGCCGATATTGCTCGAGAGAGGGGAGATCAATATCTTCCCACGTAAATCCCTTAAGAATACGACCATCAGCAGGGCGGGATAAGTCCGCATCGGCCATCATACGACGCACCTCTGCTGGGGTACAGAGGAAGTCCCCTGTAGCATTGCGCCTGTAGGTCCCATCATCGGGTATGCGCTTGCAATAAACGGGTCGCTGTATCCGAGTTGCTTGAGGCACCCTCACAGTCAACACAAACGATCCATCCACATCTATGATCTGCACATCCTCATTGGATAGAAGACAAAGACTGATCACCTCCTTATTACGCACCTGTGACCAAAGCTTATCCTTACACTGCTCAGCCTCCTCTCGCGTGAGGCCACTTAGGCGCAAGGCATCGTTTTCCTCCTTGACTCCAAGGACGATGACGCCTCCATGAGTATTAGCAAAGGCCGAATACGTAGGCCAAATCTCCTTCGCAAAGCCTCCCTTTGCACTCTTAAATTCAATCTCTTCACACTCACCTATGCCAAGTAGCTCATAGATGTAAGCCACTTGGTCCTCTGTGCTGTATTGATTGGTCATACTGATTGAAGTCATATTGAACTACCATGGGATGCCTACAAAGATATGCCTTAAACGCACCCTTGCACCCTACAAAGATACGACGAGCCCTCCGTTTCTGCGGTGTGGCTACCACCACTCTTTAGAGGCGGAAGGAGTAGAGGATGAATGCCTATTCTCAGCGAAGAAAAGGCGTGGAGCAGTAGGAGATTTCCTTCGTCCACGTACGTGGATATTAGGACTACGCACGAGGATAATAGGGGTTAGGTGCGTGGACGATAAATCTACGTACGTGGACAGAGGAATTGTAGCGGTGCTGCGGGAGAAAATCCATAGTCGGGGCGAATTATCCCTGTAGTCATCGGGAGGAATAGACGTAGTGCGCGGGTGTGAGGACGAATAGCAGAGCGGAGCTACAAGCGGGCGAGAAGCTGGGCGACATCCCTACGGGGGCGGGGCAGTCCGCCCGCAGGACAATGGAGGTATTTCCGTAACTTCGTAGCGTATAAAAAAGAATTGATCACTTATGAGTATGGATAAAGATTGGGGAGGATCAACCCTTTTGGCCTCACGTAAGCTCAAGGCCGGGACCAGATACTATTACATAGACGCTAAGCTCGACAGCAAGGGCAATAAGTACATCGTGCTCTCAGAGACCAAGCTCAAGGAGAGCGAAGGTAAGCTCGAGCGTCACCGTATCTTCATCTACGAAGAGGACTTCGCGAAGGTCTCAGAGGCCCTGCGCCAGACCATCCTCGAGGTCTCCGACGCCGCCCTCGCAGGCGATGAGCCCACTGCCGCCGAGGCAGGCACCACGCACGCTCACCACACAGAGGCCACGACCGAGGGGCTTCACGACGAAGACCTCCAGCTTCAGTCCTTCGATATCGAGTGGACCGACGAAGCTTAACCCCACACCCTTCAGTCACCCACCTCTGATGACCCATCGTCAGCTCTATGGGCTCGCTGCCCTACTCTGGCTCATCGCTGGGGTCAATGTCCTGCGCATTGGCCTGGTGAACTGGCCCAGCGAGACGAATATCCTCGTGAGCATCCTCTGGCTCATCGGGAGCTTGGCATTCTTCGCCGGCTTCATCTTCCCCCGTGTCGTGAAGCGTAATCTCACCGCCCTTGGACAGCGAGCCGAAGGTACCCTGCGCTGGTACCAGTGCTTCACACCCTCCTCGTGGATCATCATGGCGGGTATGATCACCCTCGGCATCACCCTGCGTGCCCTTGACCTCGTGCCCCACTCCTTCGTCACGGGCTTCTATACGGGGCTGGGACTCTCGCTTATGCTCTCCACTTACCCTTATCTCCGCCTTCTCTTCCGACCCAACCGATGACCGATACCTCTGTCTTCGAAGACAAGAAAGCCGCCTACTACACCCTCGGCTGTAAGCTCAACTTCGCCGAGACGTCGACCATCGGGCGCTCGCTGCTTGCCCAAGGGGTACGGAGTGTGCGTCCGAGCGAGGTGGCCGATATCTGCGTCATCAACACCTGCTCGGTGACGGAGCTAGCGGACAAGAAGTGCCGTACGATGATCCGCAAGGCTGCCCGTGAGCATCCTGGCTCCTTCGTCGTCGTGACGGGCTGCTATGCCCAGCTCAGCCCCGAGGAGATCGCAGACATCGAGGGCGTACATCTGGTCATCGGATCGGAGAAGAAGCTCGACATCGCCGACTACCTCGATCTGGAGCGCCCCCGCGATGCGGGTGCCAGCATCGTGAGAGGGCGTACGAAGGACATACGTACCTTCCGCCTCAGCTCGTCCTCCGACGAGCGCACGCGCCACTTCCTCAAGGTACAGGACGGCTGTGACTACCACTGCACCTACTGCACCATCCCCAAGGCCCGAGGGCGAAGCCGTAGCGGCTCGATCGCCGAGATCGTCGCCGAAGCCGAGCGTATCGCTCGCGAAGGTGCTCGCGAGATCGTGCTAACGGGCGTCAATATCGGGGACTTCGGCAAGGGCCATCCTGGCGAAGACTTCTTCGCCCTCATCAAGGCACTGGATAAGGTCGAGGGTATCGAGCGCTTCCGCATCGGCTCCATCGAGCCCAACCTCCTCAGCGAAGAGATCATCCGCTACAGTGCCACCTCACGGCGTATCGCCCCCCACTTCCACATCCCCCTACAGAGCGGTAGCGACGAAGTCCTCCGCCTGATGAAGCGCCGCTACGATACAGCGCTCTTCCGCTCCCGTGTGGAGCTGATCCGTGAGCTGATGCCCCATGCCTTCATCGGCGTGGACGTCATCGTCGGCACACGTGGCGAAGAGGAGCGCTACTTTGAGGAATGCTATCAGTTCCTAGAGGGCCTACCCTTCTCCCAGCTCCACGTCTTCAGCTATTCGGAGCGCGAAGGCACGGCAGCCCTCTCCATAGAGCATGCCGTCACGCCCCGCGACAAGCACAAGCGCAGTCAGCGTCTGGCCCGCCTCTCTGAGGAGCGTCTGCAGGACTTCTACCGTGCCAACCTCGGCCGTGAGCTTACGGTCATCTGGGAGCACGGCAACTATGACGGCCGCATGATGGGCCACAGTGAGAACTATATCCGTGTGGCGCAGCCCTACGATGAGGCGGCTATCGGCACGACGACACGGATCACCCCACAGCACCTCGATGCGTCGGGGGCCTTCGTCTATTGAGCACGTACGAGAGATGACTGAGCAGCTGACCTACTACCTCCTTCGCGGACTCTTCGGCCTTTTGGCACGCCTACCGTGGGCGGTCATCCACGCGCTGTGCCATGCGACCGCCTTCCTCATCGGGCGGGTCGTGGGCTATCGCCGTGCCGTCGTGCGAGGTAACCTCTCCCGTAGCTTCCCCGAGAAGACAACAGAGGAGCTGCGACAGATCGAGCGGGACTTCTACCTACAGTTCGCCTACAACTTCCTCTCCACGCCGAAGCTCCTACACCAGAGCCCCGAGCGCCTCACCACGGAGCACTTCATCATGCCCGACCTCTCGCCCCTCGTGGAGGCAGCGAAGGAGTATGACTGCGTGCTCGTCGCCCTCGGGCACTACGGCAACTGGGAGCTCTTCTCCACGGGGCAGATCCAGCTCGCCACCATCGGCTACAGTATGGATCAGGTCTACCGACCGCTGAAGAGCAAGGCCCTTGATCGCCTCTTCGCTGAGCAACGCCAGCGCTTCGGCGCACGCCTCGTCGCCAAGGACAAGATCGCACGCCACATCGTCGAGTATGTGCGTGCTAAGGACGGCCGTCACTGGTTCGTCGCGATGATCACGGACCAAGCTCCAGGCATCGGTCACGCCACCTACTTCACCGACTTCCTCCACCAGCCGACAGCGATCCTCGACGGCATCGAGCGCCTCGGGAAGAAGTACCGCGTGCCCGTCTTCTACTTCGACATCGAGCGAAGGAGCCCCATCCAGTTCGTAGGGCACTACGTGCCTATCTACGACCCAGCGGAGGGCGACCTACCCGTCTATACCGTCACCGAGCGCTATGCCCGTATGCTGGAGGCGAATATCCAGCGCGACCCAGCAGCCTGGCTCTGGTCGCATAAGCGCTGGAAGCGCCCCCTCGAGAACTACCCCGAGGCTGTACGCAGTGCCCGACTCCAAGCACTCCTTGACTCTGAGCAAGACAACTAACTATACTACACTCTATGCATCCTACCACACACGCCGAGGTGGCCGTCCTCGTCCTCAACTGGAATGGCCGTAGCCTCCTGGAGACGTTCCTCCCCTCTTGGGTGCAACACACCCCCGCAGGCGCAGACCTCATCATCGTGGACAATGGCTCGACGGACGACTCCGTAGCCTTCGTCCGCGAGCACTATCCCGAGGTGCGCCTCCACCTCTTCACCGAGAACCACGGCTTCGCAGCGGGCTACAACAAGGCCATCGCCGAGCTGGACTACAAGACGGTCGTCCTCCTCAATAGCGACGTCGAGCTCAGCCGAGGCTGGCTCGATGAGCCCCTCCGCCTCCTCGACTCCGACCCCACGATCACTGCCGTCCAGCCTACGATCCGTGCACAGCGTGACCCGAAGAGCTTCGAGTACGCCGGTGCTGCTGGTGGCTTCATAGACTCGCTGGGCTATCCCTTCTGCCGTGGCCGTCTCTTCGGCACGCTCGAGGAGGACCACGGGCAGTACGCTACCCCCACGGATCTCTTCTGGGCATCGGGCGCCTGCCTCATCATCCGCCGTGACGTCTATCTCGAGGTCGGCGGGCTGGATACGATCTTCTTCGCCCATCAGGAGGAGATCGACCTATGCTGGCGACTCAATGCCCGCGGGCATCGCATCGCCTTCGCCCCCACCTCGGTCGTCTACCACGTCGGTGGTGCCAGCCTCTCAGCAGAGAGCCCAAGGAAGGTCTTCCTCAACTTCAGGAACAACCTCCTGATGATCTACAAGAACCTCCCCGCACCTCGCCTGCACCGTGTGCTGCTCTGCCGCTTCTTCCTCGACGTCTTCGCCGCCTTCGTCTACCTTCTTCAGCTCAAGCCCCGTCACTGCTACGCCGTCCTCGAGGGCTGGCGCTGCTTTATGATCAAGCGCCAGCGCTACGAAGAGGTGCGCAAGGAGAATATCGCTAAGACCGTCCGTCCCCTCCCCACGAGCCTGATGAAGCCTTACAGCCTCCTCGTGCAGTACTACCTTCGTGGACGCCGACGCTACAGCGACCTCCCTCAATAACCCCCGCCTACCAGCCCACTCCCGCCTATGACCACCCTCAAGCCGCTGGCCGAGCGCATGCGCCCGACGAGCCTCGAGCACTACTTCGGCCAGTCCCACCTCGTCGGGCCGCAGGGTATCTTACGCCCTATGATCGAGCAGCAGCGCCTCCCGTCGCTGATCTTCTGGGGCCCTCCAGGAGTGGGCAAGACGACGCTCTCGGAGATCATCGCCCGCAGCCTCGATACCGCCTTCTACTCGCTGAGTGCCGTCCACTCGGGCGTCAAGGATGTGCGCGAGGTGCTGGAGCGCATCCAGAGTGAGCAGAGCGGGATCTTCGGCTCGTCGGTACGCCCCATCCTCTTCATCGACGAAATCCATCGCTTCAGCAAGAGCCAGCAGGACTCCCTCCTGGCGGCCGTGGAGCAAGGTATCGTCACGCTCATCGGCGCCACGACGGAGAACCCCAGCTTCGAGGTCATCCGTCCGCTCCTCTCCCGCTGTCAGGTCTATACGCTTAATCCCCTCTCCAGCGAGGAGATCATCGGCCTCCTGCAGCACGCCATCACGACCGACGAACTCCTCTCCCAGCGCCGCATCGAGCTCACCGAGACTGCGGCACTCCTACGCTACGCTGGTGGTGACGCACGCCGTGCGCTGAATATCCTCGAGCTGGTCGCCCTATCAACGACCTCCGACCCACTTCTGGTCACGGACGAACTGGTCAGCCAGCGTGTGCAGACGAATCCCTTGGCCTTCGACAAGGGCGGTGAACTCCACTACGACATCGCTTCGGCACTCATCAAGAGCATCCGAGGAAGTGACCCCGACGCCGCTATCTATTGGCTCGCACGCCTCATCGAGGGCGGCGAAGACCCCTCCTTCATCGCACGCCGACTGATGATCTCCGCCGCCGAAGACATTGGCCTTGCTAACCCCAATGCCCTACTACTCGCCACCTCCTGCGCCGAGACCCTCGAGCGCATCGGCTGGCCCGAGGGGCGCATCCCCTTGGCTGAGACGGTCATCTACTTAGCTTGTAGCGAGAAGAGCAATAGCGCCTATATGGCGATCAACCGTGCCCTCGCCTTCGTCAAGCAGACGGGCAACCTCCCCGTACCGCTCCACCTGCGCAATGCACCCACGGAGCTGATGAAGGACCTCGGCTATGGCGAAGGCTACCGGTACTCGCACGACTACCCAGGGCACTTCGTACAGCAAGCCTACCTCCCCGAGAGCATCGGGCGGGAGCGCTTCTGGCAGTCGGACGAGTCCAACGGTGCCGAGGCGAAGATGATGGAGCGTCAGCGCTCGCGCTGGCAAGGCCGCTTCACCGCCCCGACCGAGCCCGAGAAGTAAGCTCCCACTACAAAAAGCACACGGAGCGAATCATTGTCCCCCAATGATTCGCTCCGTGTCTTTTCCCCGCCCCGTAGCCGAAGCTCTGCGGGGCGTCGTCGTATCGTCTCCTTAGCGCAGCGGTGCGAGGCGACCGAGTAGCTCTTCGCCGAGAGCACTCTTCTCCTCGATATGCTGGAGGATGGACTTCACATAGGTATTGCTGTCGAAGTCGCCACGGACCTCCTCGAAGTCCTGCGCCTGCACACGCTCATCGCCGTCGGCGCCGAAGCCCGTCATCGCCGAGAGGGAGAATTCCTTCTTCGCGTCGGCATAGAGCTCACGGTCCAGCTCGACGACCGAGCTACGCCAGCGCTCGACGAGTTCGGCGATCTGCTCTGCCGTCACCTCCGTAAGGTCAATACCATAGAACTCCTGGATCTTGTCATACGCCCACGTCCATTCGTACTCGTAGTAGTGGAGGTGCAGGTCGGCAAGGCGCTGCTGTAGCTCGCTGATAGCCTCGATGCGGCGCATCTCGATGTCCTCGATGATACGCAAGACCTCGGCCTTCGGTGCGATAAGCCCCGAGAGGTCAACCCAGTCCCCGTGTCCGATGGACGTGCGGGGCTGTAGAGCTTGGCGCACGACTTCGATAGAGGTGCAGTCTATGCCCTCGAGGCGCTTGATGAGGGAGTTGCCGAGGAACTTATGGATCGCCAGCTCGTAGAAGTGGATCCCCTTACGGAGCGAGGAAGCCTTGATCTTCGCACTCTGATAGGAGTAGATCTCGGAGGTCGCCCCAGCCACGCGCCTCAGCTCGGTGAGGATCGTGCGCCCGTTGAGCATCTTCTGGATGGTATAGGGGCTCAGGAGGTTGTAGTTAATCTGGTCAAGGCGGTGCGGGTCGGTGCGGGCATCACGGCGTGGCCACTTCTGCGCATCGCGGATCGTCCCCACGCTCTTGAGGTTGACCCCAGGGATGAGGAAGGTCGTATCGCACGACTCGATGAGGTAGGAGAAGGGGAGGTTCGATAGGTCAGGGTGCGTGGTATGACGCCCCATGACGAGCGAGAAGGCACCGATACGTGCGGGCCAGAGGATGTAGGAGTCGGACGAGGTCTTCGCACCGCGCTCCATAATGCCCTGATGGATGGGCCCGAGCTTGTACATGTGGTTGCTCTGATTCGAGCCCGAGCCAGCGTTCATGAAGGAGAACTGGCTGGCGATAAGCAGCGTGGACTTGTGGTGCGTCACGGTGAAGGGCCCAGCGAAGATCGCACAGGCCTCGCCATTCTCCTCGTGGCAGTTGCTGAAGAAGAGTGAGTCCGAGGCAGAATAGCCATGAGCGAGCGTACACGCCTGCCCGATGAAGCAGCGGGAGAGTGCCGTGCCACTCTGCACACTTGAGCCTGAGGAGATGATGAAGTCCGTACAGATGACGCTGTAGCCAAGGCTGATGGGCGCTTCCTTCACGCTATTGATACTCCCGTTGTATAGGCGGCGCGTACCGACGATGCTGGCGTAGGGGCCGATCTTCACATTCGTGATATTCCCCACATCCGTGATATGCGCGTGGGCGCCGATCGTGCCGTGGGCGGAGCGCAAGCCATCGATATAGCCCCAGATGAGGTGGCGTAGCTCCGAGATGAGCGCAGGGCGGTGGCGGTAGATCGCCATGAAGTAGGCTTCGTGCGCTGAGAGCTGGTCGTAGCTCAGCACCTCACGCCCGCCCGTCTCATTGAGGACGGAGACCTCGACGCCATTGCCGAAGGTCGTCTCGCCATCGACGAGGATGGTATCGACGTTACTGATGAAGGACTCTTCGCCGATGGTATAGTTGGCGATATAGTTATTGACGTGCTCGATGCAGCAGTTGTCGCCGACCTCGACATTGTGTAGGTAGGTGTAGTAGAGTCCTGAGTGCTTTGAGATACCCCCAGGTAGGTCAAAGGTCTTCTCGAAGAGCCCCAGGCGTACCCAGCCCGAGAAGTGCGTATTGAGGATGTAGCGGGGGACGAAGCCTTCCTTGACCCAGACCTGGCTCCAGTCGTCGGCGGAGTTGGCGTGCTCGCGCAGGACGCTGATCTCTTCAGCCGTCAGCGGGCGGTATTCTTTATGAAGTGCGGTGCTCATTGCCTATACATTTATAAAAGTACACCACAAATGTACAGACTTTCCATAAGTAGTCTCCCCAGCATGGCCTATCCCTCCGCGCAAGCTTCCACCACCCGACAAGCTCCCATAGACACACAAACGCCAGTAGCAGCTCTAAGGCCGCTACTGGCGTAGGAATAACGAGGGATCTCCCCCACTCTATCGGAAGTCGCATACACTCCCATTAGAAGAGGTGATATGAACCTATATTGGTCAGCGGGTGAAGCTATATAGGTCCAAGGTATCAACCTATATTGGTTCGCCCGCCGACCAATATAGGTTCACCCACAAAGCAATATTGGTTCGCCCGCCTCCCTTAGAGAAGTAAGCGAAGAGGAGTCGTAAAGGGGATGGAAAGCTTAGGAGAAGAGCGCGAAGGGATCTTGCTCAGCGAAGTAGAGGTGGGTATAGCCCGCCAGCACATTGCCACGGCGATAAAGGAGTGTCGGAGCGACTTCGTCACGTGCCGTGAGCTGCTCGCCGACCGTCTCTTCGCCGACCTCCTGAGGTACGATGGACGAGTAGTGGAACTCATGCCCACGGTATTCACGTCCCCCAAGACGGAGCTTGCGGTAGCCTAAGCGCAGACGCATGCCCTCCATCGTGGCCTCTTGATCCAGCACACCACACATCGGGTAGGCCTTCCCCTCCTCATCACGGATAGCACGACAGAGGTACATCATCCCCCCACATTCGGCTAAGACACGCCCGCCAGCAGCGGCGTAGGCAGCGATAGAGCTACGCGAGCGCTCGGCAGCAGCCAGCTCGCTGAGGTAGAACTCCGGATAGCCACCAGGCAGGTAGAGGAGGTCGCACTCGGGAAGTGCCTCATCCTTGAGCGGGGAGAAGAAGGATACTTCGCCCTGTGCAGCGAGTGCGCGGATATTCTCCTCGTAGATGAAGTTGAACGCTTCGTCACGGGCAACGGCGATCTTACGCCCAGGGGCGGACGTAGGCACTGCTTCCTCCGCAGGGAGTGCGGGGCGAGGGCGCATACAAGCCTCGAGCAGGCGATCCACATCGACGTGCTTCTCGATGAGTGCTGCCACATCTTCGGGGAGTGCATCCAGCTCCTGCAGCTCACGAAGTGAGAGGCCAAGGTGGCGTGATGGTACTTCGAGGAGCTTCGTCTTCGGAATATAGCCGAGGGGAATGACCCCAGCATCTTCGGCAGCCTCACGCAGGAAGCGGTAGTGATTCTCCGAGGCCACGCGATTGAAGACCACTCCGACAACCTCCGTATCCTGACGGAAGTGCTTGAAGCCGTAGAGGAGTGCCCCGACGGAATAGGCAGACGAGCGAGCGTCAACGAGCAGCACCGTCGGGATACCCACGGTCTTGGCGACCTCGGCCGACGAGCCATGCATACGCACATAGCCATCATACAGCCCCATCACCCCCTCGAGGACGACGGCATCAGCCTCCTGCGTGTGGCGTGCATAGACCGCACGCACATGCTCGGGGCTCATCATGAAAAGGTCAAGATTGATAGAGGGGCGACCGCTGGAGAGCTGGTGGAACTTTGGGTCGATATAGTCGGGGCCGCACTTGAAGCTCTGCACGGCGAGGCCACGACGCTTGAGCGCACGCAGTAGGCCGAGCGTGAAGGTCGTCTTGCCACTGCCCGACGAGCCAGCTGCCACGAGGAGCTGGGGAATGGATGTAGAAGTCATAAGGAAGGTCTTGGTGAAGGATCGTTAAAGCTTCCCCTCGTAGAGGAAGTAGTCCGCACGGCGGAGGGAGTCGAGCTGGAGGGGCTGACGTGACAGGGCGTAGAGCGCTGCACCCGAGCCCGTCATTAGGGCAAAGTCTGCGCCCAAGGCATAGAGCTCGTCCTTGATCTCTGAGAGGACGGGATGATGAGGGAAGAGGCTTGGCTCGAAGTCATTGAAGAGGCTGTCACGCCACTCTGCTACGGGGCGAGCAACAAGCTTCTCGATAGGAGTCGCTACGGGCTTGAGCGGAAGAAGGCCACGGAAGGCCTCTGCCGTAGAGATATGGATGGGAGGCTTGACGATGGTGAGGTGATAGCCCTTGAGATCGAGAGCAAGGGGCGTAAGCACTTCGCCGATGCCTCGCCCTACGGCTGGCTGATTGCGCACGAAGATGGGGCAGTCGGCGCCGAGCGTGAGGGCGATGGCCTCCAGCTCCTCGGTAGAGAGGCCGAGCGAGCACAGCTCATTGATAGCAGTTAAGGTAAAGGAAGCGTCCGCTGATCCGCCACCCATGCCCGCTCCCGAGGGGATCTGCTTGGTGAGACAGAGGCGTACTGAGGGGAAGGAGCGCAACTGGCGCAGGGCGCGTACGGCGCGTAGGACGAGGTTGTCCTGCAGGGCTCCCGTCTCTACCCCACCCATGACGATGAGTTCGTCTTCAGCGGCATCAGTGGGCTCGAGCTCCAGCGTGTCGCATAGCGATATAGGGAGAAAGGCAGTCTCCAGTAGGTGATAGCCATCGGAGCGGCGCCCCGTGACGAAGAGCCCAAGATTGAGCTTTGCATTAGGATAGACGATCATCGTAATACGTATCGACATATATGCATAAACGAAGAGACTCCTCAAGAATTACTTCTCGAGGAGTCTCACTCTCTTTCTTTGTACGCGGGATGAGATTTGAACTCACACGCCGTAACCGGCACTACCCCCTCAAAGTAGCGTGTCTACCAATTTCACCACCCGCGTATTTGAAGCTTGCAAACTGAGGACGCTGTGCGTCAAGGCTGTGCCCAGGACAGGAATCGAACCTGCACGTCTTTTGAACACTCGCACCTGAAACGAGCGCGTCTACCAATTCCGCCACCTGGGCTGACCTGTTTGCACTGCAAAGGTACAACAAAATTTGATACTACCAAATGCCAGGCCCAAGTGGTGGCTGCAAACTCCGCTATCAGTAGCTACTCATCGCCACCTCCAGAGAAGGTCTGGATATGCTTAGAGCGCTTATTCCTAATATGTTCACGACCCTCTTCATCGCGGTAGCGGAAGCGATCATTAGGCCACAATCCCCCTTCATTTTTTTTCGCGGGACGGCCTCCTTCACGGCGATCTTCGCGGCGGGGGCGATCTGAGAAGCTCGGACGATCACCATCACGACGGCTACCTTCACGGCGATCTTCGCGGCGGGGGCGATCTGAGAAGCTCGGACGATCACCATCACGACGGCTACCTTCACGGCGATCTTCACGACGTGGACGATCTGAGAAGCTCGGACGATCACCCTCGCGACGGCCTCCTTCACGGCGATCTTCACGACGCGGACGATCTGAGAAGCTCGGGCGATCACCCTCACGGCGGCCTCCTTCGCGACGATCTTCGCGACGTGGGCGATCAGAGAAGCCGGGGCGATCACCATCACGACGGCCTCCTTCGCGACGATCTTCGCGACGTGGGCGATCAGAGAAGCCGGGGCGATCACCATCACGACGGCCTCCTTCGCGACGATCTTCACGACGTGGACGATCGAAGCGACGGGGCTTCTCGGAGCGAGACCCACGCTCACGCTCGGGGCGTGGAGTACGAGGAGCACGCTCCTCTTCGCCTTCGCCACCAGCACGCTTGAAGTCCTCACGCTTACCAGCGAAGAGGGTGTAAGCACGCAGCTCACACTCCAGCGAGCCGTTGAGCATCTTGATGCGGTCGCTGTGGCGCAGACCGATCTTATCGAAGTGCTCGAGCTTGTAGGCCAAGATCCAAGCCGTCGAGCCAGCATAGTTATGCTTGAGGCGCTCGCCGATCATGCGGTAGAGCTCCTCGCCATCGCGCAGACGCAGACGCTCGCCGTAGGGCGGGTTCGTGACGATGAGGGCGGGAGCCTCGGGAGCTGGGCAATCCTGCATAGCACGATGGCTGACGGTGATGAGGTCGGCAAGGCCTGCCGTGCGGACGTTGTGACGTGCTACCTTCACCGCCTCGATGGAGCTATCCGAGCCATAGATATGGTGCTCAAAGGGCTTCAGCTCACGACACTCGGCCTCTACATCAGCGAAGAGAGCGGGATCATAGTCCGCCCAGCGCTGGAAGGCGAAGCTCTTACGGAAGGAGCCTGGGGCGATACCACGGGCGATGAGGGCTGCCTCGATGAGGAGCGTCCCCGAGCCACACATGGGATCGATGAAGTCCGTCTCACCCTGCCAGCCAGCCAGAAGCAGGATACCAGCGGCGAGGACTTCGCTCAGCGGAGCCTCCGTCTGTGCTGCTCTCCAGCCACGCTTGTGCAGGCTCTCACCCGAGCTATCGAGTGCCAGCGTCACCTCGTCGTGCGAGATATGGATATGGAAGAGGCGGTCAGGATTGTCCAGACGCACCATGGGGCGCTTCTCCCCACGCTCAGTGAAGAAGTCGACGAGGGCATCCTTAGCGCGGTAGCCAACGTACTTGCTGTGGGTGAAGGTCTCTGAGTAGACGACGGTGTCGAAGGCAAAGGTGTCGCCAGCCTGCATCCACTCGCTCCAGTCCAGACGCTTGAGCTGACGATAGAGCTCATCGGGGTCATTGGCGCGGAAGGAGGCGATAGGCAGGAGGATACGCAGGGCCGTGCGCAGACGATAGTTCGCACGGTAGAGCACCTTCTTATCCCCTGTGAAGGAGACCATACGGCGCCCCTGCTCGATATCGGTAGCCCCGAGGGCCTCGAGTTCTTGTGCCAAGACAGGCTCCAGGGCCTGCAGTGTCTTGGCGATCATACGTGATTCTTGCTTCATTAGTCTATTGGAGAGAGGGATGGAGGCGACGGCCTCGTAGCGTAAAGGTACGACATCGGCACTGAAGCCCACCCCCTCGGAGATGATATAAACGAAGGAGGTCTGACGTAGTGCTCTACATCAGACCTCCTTACTAGTGTCGGGATACCAGGATTCGAACCTGGGACCCCCTGCTCCCAAAGCAGGTGCGCTAACCGGACTGCGCTACATCCCGAGCTTGGCTTTTCGGAAGAGAAGCTGTGCTCACTCCTCCTCGTGGAGAAGGGGACACAGCTCCTTCTGGCGGTATGGACGGGACTCGAACCCGCGACCCCCTGCGTGACAGGCAGGTATTCTAACCAGCTGAACTACCACACCGTACTTGGCCGTTTGCCTTTTGATGGTGCAAAGATACATATTTCTCATCACACTACCAAGAGGCTTGTTGTCTCGCAAGGATTCGAACCTTGACAAACAGAACCAAAACCTGTTGTGCTACCATTACACCACGAGACAGCCTAATCACTCGCCCACCCCAGCAGGGGCGGAGAATGCGGTGCAAAGATAAGACATTGCCCCCAACTAAGCAAGCAGGCAGCGAAGAAGGCACTGCCGACTCCCCCACCCCAGAGGGTCACTCCCCACGGATCGACATAAAAGAGCCCGCCCTCGGCGACACTGTGGTCAGCCGAGGGCGGGCGTTGGGTGGTGAGCGACAGGGCTCACCTTAGGGAGCTATGAGCGAGGATTACTCAGCGCTCATGAGGACGATACGGTTCCAAACGTTTTCGTTGTAAGGCTGTACCGTGTCACCCTTCCAGTCGATCTTCAGACGATCGCGAGAGATGCCGTACTTCTTGACGAGGATGTCAGCGACAGCTTCTGCACGACGCTTAGAGAGAGCGAGGTTGTAAGCAGGGTTACCAGTCTGGCGGTCAGCATAACCAACGAGCGTGATCGTCTCGGTGTTGCTCTTAGCGTATTCGGCGATATTGTAGACGTTGACCATCTGGTTCTTGTCGACGACAGCGCTGTTGATACGGAAGTAGATCACGTTACCGATGACCTTAGAGTCAGCTACGGGGACTTCTACGTCAGGGCAGTTGACAGGGCGCTTAGCGAGCTCAGCGTTTTCAGCGCGCAGGGCGTTGATCTGGCCGTTGAGGTCAGCGATGAGCGCGGGATCGTTAGGCGTGATAGCTTCGAATTCCTTGCGACCGAGGTGGAAGGTGAGCGAAGCACCAGCCTGAGCGATGAAGCTGGCGTTGCTGAAGTTTTCGCTTGCCGTACCAGCTACACGAGCTTCACCCGCAGAGGGGAGACGCAGGTCGGTAGCCGTGACCTTACCTTCGAGGTTGAAGTCTACGAAGCGAGCGAGGCGGAACTTCAGCTGAAGACCAGCGTCAGCCTGAGGACCGAAGCGGTGGCTGTCATCCTTGACACCAAGGAGTTCCGCCTGATGCTTGTAACCCACACCAACCCCTACGAAGGGAATGAGGTGGAAGAAGCGATCCTCCTTGTAAGGAGCGAAGTAGTTGATGACGTCAAGCATGAAGTCATACTGAGCGGAGCCGTAGATGACGTCAGTGCGAAGGTGTGGACCACCAGGGACAGGGTTCGAGATGTAGTCGTAGAGCTTACCACCCTGGAGCTGGAGGCGCATCCCGAAGGCGGGAGTTACCCAGCGACCGATAGCGAGGTTAGGGTTGATGAAGCTAACGCGATCGCCGAACTTGACGTCGTAGTTGTAACCGCCGAGGCTGAGGGTAGCAGCGTCCCCGAGTTCGAGGAACCAGTGTGCAGCACCATCCTTGACGAAGGCAGTCTTGTGAGAAGGCTGCTGAGCGGGCTCCTGAGCCTGCAGGGCACTCGTGGCTGCAAGAGCGCAGAGTGCAAGCGTCATTATTTTCGTCTTCATTAGAATTGAATGTCTTGACTAGAGGTGATTACTTAGAGCGAATGATCACAACGCGGTTCCAGGCCTGCTGGTCAGCGCTATAAGGAGCTTCACCAGCATCCTTCCATTCGACGGTGATCTTATCAGCTGATACGCCGTACTGCTCCGTCAGGAGAGTAGCGACAGCCTTAGCACGCTTTTCGGCCAGACCTGCGAAGCGGCTTTCGTTCTTAGCTACATAACCCGTGACGACGAGTTCACCTTCGCCCTTGTTGACGAATTCAGCAGCGTCGAAGACGGTGATGAGCTGATCCTTGCTAACAACAGACTGACCCTGTGCGAAGAGGATAGACTTATCAGCTACGAAGCGGTCGTTAGCGGCGGGAGCTGCGACTTCCAGGTCGGGGCACTTTTCGGGGCGCTTAGCGAGCTCAGCGTTCTCAGCACGAAGTGCGTTGATCTGAGACTGCAGGCCATCGATGTAAGCCTGATCGAGGGGCTCAACAGGAGCGAAGCCCTGACGACCAACGTTGAAGGTCAGACCTGCGACAGCAGACAGACGGAGCGAGTTGGAGAAGTCAGGAGCGTAAGACTTACGGATGTGGAAGCCGTTGTACGTAGCTTCACCCTCGACGAAGATGTTGACGCGGGGAGCGACGTGGAAGGACAGCTGGAGACCACCATTAGCCGTAGCAGCGTGCGTGTTGGGCAGACCTGCTACCGTGTGGTTGAACTTGTACTCATAGCCTACCCCTACGTAAGGAATGATGTGGAATACGCGGTTGGGGTTGTAGGTAGAGAAGAAGTTCACTACATCGAACATGAAGTCATAGTGACCACCGACGAAGTAGTTGTCGTTGCGAAGCGCAGAGTTGAGCTTGCTGTAGGTGTAAGCTTCACCACCGACGACCTTCAGACGGGTAGCATAGTAAGGGTTGTGCCACTTACCGAGAGAGAGGGCTGCCGTCCAAGAGAGACGGTCGGTGAACTTGGGCGTGTTATTTCCTTCGAGGAACATGGCGCCTACACCACCGGCGAGCGAGATGAAGTAGTTAGCTCCGGGCTCGTGAGCGAAAGCTACACGGTGAGCGGGAGCTTCGATCGTTGTGGGCTGCGAGGTCTGAGCCTGTGCGGCCAGGGAAGAGATCCCTGCTAAGACCAGCAGCGAGTACTTGAGATTCATAATTTAACTATACTATTAAGCGAGTTAGCGTACATAGGGACGATGCAAAGTTAACCGATTTTCTCTATCGTGGTACTCCCGCAGGTCTCGCGCTCTACTTTTTTACAATTCACACTATCGCCCACTATATGCAATTCCCTTATAATCAAGCGTTAGAAGAGTAGTCACTCGGGCATTCGCTTGCGGTGCCCTATCTTTGCAACCACAGACAATACATAATAGTAAACCACAGATGAAGCGATTCACCACTCTTTTACTCCTCGCCTTCGGGGCGATTCTCGGCCTCACGGCCTGCTCCTCAGAGCCTGAAACGGATGCCCTCACTGGCACGGTGTGGACTATCCCCAACCTCACGACCACCTCGGGTGGCACCACGACGACGATCGACGTCACCATCTCCTTCATCCGCAAGGGTCAGGCCTCGATCGAGGTCGGCTATGGTAAGTTCACCCAGAACATCCAGGATGGGGGCTCTCAGACCAAGAAGCGCGAGCTCTCGGCTACGATGTCTACGAGCTACGTCTACCGCAATGGTGTCGTCCACCTCAACCGCCCTACCTACACCTCCGACGTAGCGCGCAGCATCAAGGGCACCGAGGTCGAGACCATCATCAACCGCCTCGAGGCCGACGCTGCCGTCGATATCCAGGCTGGCACGATGACCTTCAACCCCACGGACAACGCTAAGCGCTTCACCGCTCACCTCAAGTCGAAGAAGTAAACGTCTCCCACTCCACCCTATCACAGCGCCCGCACCGAGTCAATGGCTCGGTGCGGGCGCTGTCCGTTTCACTACAAGCATTCGCTCGAAGAGCCGGAGCAAAAGCTCCCAAGCTGTAGTGCTATTGCTCCCAAACAAGCGAGCTATTCCTTGGTCTACGTACGTGGATCTAAGGTCTACGCACGATGATCCTATGGACTACGTACGTAGATGATAAGACCAGGTACGTGGATCAAACTATTGCCAATGATTTGGCACGTTTTTCTCACCTCAGGCCGCCCTTTTTCTTGCGCTAACGAAGGATCTTTCTTGTGGAGGGAAGCACACACGCTTCACGAGGTGTCGCCCGCATAGAGCAGGGAGTAAAGAACGAGCGGTCGTAGAGCGCCCAGCACCGAGCTTTCGGTCACGGCGATGTAGCGCTGGGCGAACTCCTTATATATTATCGTATTTTTGTAGAGTATGAGAGAGTTTATCATCACTGAAGCCAAGAGCGAGGAAGCGGTCCTCGTCGGGCTCATCACTAAGAACCAAAACGAGGAGCAGGCACGCGAATATCTCGACGAGCTGGACTTCCTCTCCTCCACAGCTGGTGTGCGAGCCGTACGTCGCTTCACCCAGCGCCTCGATCAGCCCCACTCCGTCACCTTCGTCGGTAAGGGTAAGCTGGAGGAAATCCGCCTCTTCGTCGAGGAGAATGAGATCGGTATCGTGATCTTCGACGACGAGCTCAGCCCCAAGCAGCTTCGCAACATTGAGCAGGCTCTGAAGGTCAAGATCCTTGACCGCACCAGCCTCATCCTCGATATCTTTGCCTCCCGAGCTACCACGGCCTACGCTAAGACGCAGGTCGAGCTGGCTCAGTATCGCTATATGCTCCCCCGACTGACCCGCCTGTGGACGCACCTCGAGCGCCAGCGTGGGGGTGTGGGGATGCGTGGTCCTGGGGAGACGCAGCTCGAGACCGACCGCCGTATTATCCAAGACCGTATCGCCCACCTCAAGGCCGAGCTAAAAGTCATCGATCGCCAGATGTCGATGCAGCGCAAGAACCGTGGCAAGCTCGTACGCGTCGCCCTCGTCGGCTATACCAACGTAGGGAAGTCCACGCTGATGAACGTGCTGTCGAAGAGCGAGGTCTTCGCTGAGAATAAGCTCTTCGCTACGCTCGACACGACCGTCCGCAAGGTCATCGTCCACAACCTCCCCTTCCTCCTCTCCGACACCGTGGGCTTCATCCGCAAGCTTCCCACGGAGCTCATCGAGTCCTTCAAGAGCACGCTCGACGAGGTGCGTGAGGCGGACATCCTCCTACACGTGGTGGACATCGCCCACCCCAACTTCGAGGAGCATATCGAGGTCGTCTCCTCGACGCTGCGAGAGATCAACGCAGGCATCGACCAGCCGACGATCCTCGTCTTCAATAAGATCGATGCCTTCACCTTCGAGGAGCGTGATGCCGACGACCTCGGCGAGCGCACCCGTCGCAATATCAGCCGCGAAGAGCTCCAGCAGACGTGGATGGCGAAGCTCGGTGAGCAGGGCTGCTGCTTCATCTCCGCCCGCACAGGCGAGGGGATCGAAGAGCTGAAGCAGCTCCTCTACGACCGCGCCCGTGAGATCCACGTGCAGCGCTTCCCCTACAACGACTTCCTCTTTCAGGATTACACTCTGGCCGAAGGCGATGAAGCATAGTACGTCTTTCCCCTCAGCCCCCAAGAGATGAGGACGACACGCCCCTGCCTCTTCGGGGCGGAGTTCCCCGCTGGGCGCGCCACGCTCCTCCTGAACTTAGGTTCCCCCAACTCCCCGTCCGTCCCTGACGTGCGCGACTACTTGCGCACCTTCCTCATGGACCGCCGCATCATCGGGATCAGCTATCCGCTGCGCTACTTCCTCGTCCATCACCTCGTCGTGCCCCGTCGCGCTCCGAAGTCCGCTGCGCACTACCGCACGATATGGGATGCCGATGCGCAGAACTTCCCACTCATCTCCCACTCCGCCTCGATAGCCCAGCAGCTCGCCGAGCTACGCCGTGAGCCCGTGGCAGTAGGGATGCGCTATGGCCACCCTGGTACGGGCGAAGCCTTAGAGGCCTTGGCCGCCCTCCCCGACATCGAGGAGATCGTCATCGTCCCACTCTACCCCCACTATGCGCGCAGCAGCTATGAGACCGCCGTGGCCTTCGCCCTTGAGGAGATCCGTCGCCTCGGTCTGCGCCCTATGCGCCTGCGTCTGCAAGCTCCCTTCTACGGGGAGACGGCCTACCGTACGGCCTTAGCCGATAGCGTCCGCGAGTATCTCTCGGAGCCCTTCGACCGCCTCATCATCTCGATGCACGGCATACCACTCTCTCACATCCCGAAGGCGTGCCGTGAGCACAACGGCCACTCCGCCCACTGCGCTGACCGCCGCACTTGGCATGAGCGCCACGGCGAGGAGGACTGCTACCGCCTGCAGTGCGAGGAGACCAGACGCTACCTCGCTGAGGACCTCGGCCTTGAGCCTGAGCGCGTCGAGCTGGTCTATCAGTCCCGCTTGGGCTTCCACGACTGGCTCCAGCCGTATATGGCACGCCGTGTGAAGGAGTTCGCCCGCGAAGGAGCCGAGCGCATCGCCGTGGTCTGTCCCGGCTTCGTCTGCGACTGCCTGGAGACGATCCAGGAGATCGACGATCAGGGCCGTGCGGACTTCCTCGAGGCAGGAGGCAAGAGCTTCACCTACATCCCCTGCCTCAATAGCAGTACGGCCTTCGTCACGGCCCTCAGCACCCTACTTGACAAGACGATAGCTGAGCCCTCGGCACTCCTCAGTGCAGAGAATCAGCGCAAATACAAATACTAATCCACCCATCCTACCCTTTATGAAGAAGCTAACCGCTGGGATCGCATCGCTACTCCTCGCCCTCAGCCTCCCCATTGGGGGCACGGCACAGAGCAAAGCACCCGCCCCAGTCCACCCCGTCCCTACACGCGCCCAGATCGAGTGGCAGGAGCTGGAGACTTACGCCTTCGTGCACTTCGGCCTCAACACCTTCAACGACCTCGAGTGGGGCTATGGCAACACCCCCGCTAAGACCTTCGCCCCCGAGCGCCTCGACACCGAGCAGTGGGTACGCACGCTCAAGCGCGCCGGCATGAAGGGGGTCATCCTCACCGCCAAGCACCACGACGGCTTCTGCCTCTGGCCCACGAAGACCACCGAGTACTCGGTGAAGAACAGCCCTTGGAAGGATGGGCAGGGCGACCTCGTCCGCGAGCTCAGCGAGTCGTGCCGCAAGCACGGCCTGCTCTTCGGTCTCTACCTCTCCCCATGGGACCGCAATAGCCAGTACTACGGTCAGCCCGAGTATCAGAAGATCTTCCACGAGCAGATCAAGGAGCTCACGACGCAGTATGGCAAGCTCTTCGAATACTGGTTCGACGGCGCCAACGGCGGTAACGGCTGGTACGGCGGCGCAGACTCCACGCGTCAGATCGACCCCAAGAGCTACTACCGCTATGAGGCCGCCTCGAAGATGCTCCGTAAGAACAATAAGGACATCATGATCTTCGGCGGTACCGTGCCCACGATCCGCTGGATCGGCAACGAGCAGGGCTGGGCTGGCGAGACCAACTGGGCCATGTACGACGAGGACAAGGCTAAGCACTACAGCGAAGCTCAGTGGGGTATGGAGGACGCTAAGCAGTGGCTCCCTGGCGAAGTCGACGTGAGCATCCGCCCAGGATGGTTCTACCACCCCCGCGAAGACCATCAGGTCCGCTCCGTGGCTAACCTCGTCCGCCTCTACTACCAGAGCGTCGGACGCAATGCCAATCTCCTCCTGAACTGCCCCATCGACCTACACGGCCGCATCCCCGCCGAGGACTCTACGCGCCTCATCGCTTGGCACGACCATCTGAAGGAGGCCTTCCGTGACAACAAGCTCCGTGGCGTCGCTGTCACCGCATCGAACCTCCGTAGCGGTGATAAGAAGTTCGCCCCCGACCTCTCCAACGACGGCAAGACGAAGACCTACTGGGCTATGGCTGACGGCGTGACGAGCGGCTACCTCTTCTACCGCTTCTCTCGCCCCACGCGCCTCAATACCCTTGTCCTGCAGGAGTACATCGCCCTCGGACAGCGTGTCAAGCGCTTCCGCATCGAGACGGAGACGAGCCCTGGTGTCTTCGAGCCCGTAGCGACCTCCGATAGCCTGACGACCATCGGCTACAAGCGTATCATCCGCTTCGCTCCCGTAGAGACGAAGAGCCTGCGCGTCACCTTCGAGGAGGCACGTGGCCCCGTCTGTATCGCCGAGATCGCAGCTTACCTCACCCCCGAGGTGCTCGAGGCTCCCACGATCCGTCGTGACGAGAGCGACCAGGTGCACATCACCTCCGTCACCCCCGACGTCGTCATCGAGTACGCTATCGAGGATGCCAAGACCAAGCACCCCAAGGGCTGGCAGCGCTATAAGGGTCCCTTCACCCTCAGCGATGACCACGCTACGATCCGCGCCCGCGTCTCCACGTCGACCAATAAGGATCGCCCCGAGACGACCAAGCGCCTCGGCTTCGCTGCCTCACAGATCCAGACACCTTCGCTGGGCGCCGATGACCGCAAGGCACTGCTCGACGGCAACGGCTACACGACGGTCACGCTCGAAGCTGGGCAGACTTCACTCGAGCTGCTCTTCGAGGACGCACGTCCCATCCAGAAGCTCATCTACACGCCTTCGCAGCAGCGTGATGCCTCGGGCCACGTGCGCTCCTACAGCATCTACGTCGACGGGCAGAAGGTCGCTTCGGGCAACTTCGACAACATCCAGAATAACCCCATCCCCCAGGAAGTCCTGCTCCCCGCAGGTACCTCGGGCTCACGCATCCGCTTCGTCGCTGAGGCGATCGTCGGTCAGGGTGGGCGCGTCACCCTCGGCGACCTAAGCATCGAGTAGTATGCCCCACGTGAGTCCACAGCCCTCCCGCCCTGTACGCGTCCTCTTCGTCTGCCTCGGCAACATCTGCCGCAGCCCATCAGCCGAAGGACTCTTCCGCCACTACGTAGCGAGTCAGGGCGCCGAAGGCGACTACGAGATCGACTCCGCGGGTCTCATCGCTCACCACGAAGGCGAGCTCCCCGACGGACGTATGCGTGCCCACGCCGCCCGTCGGGGCTACTCCCTCGAGAGTCGCTCCCGCCCCATCACCTACGAGGACTTCTTCCACTTCGACTATATCATCGGTATGGACGAAGCGAATCGCTCTCGTCTCTTGGAGCTGGCGCCCACCGAAGAGCTGGCACGCAAGGTCAGCCTCCTCCCCGAGTGGAGCGAGCGTAGCCCACGCGACCACGTCCCCGATCCCTACTACGGTGGGGCAGAAGGCTTCGAGCACGTCCTCGACCTACTGGAGATCTGCCTGCCCGACCTATACGAAAAGACCCGCCCCACCGCATAGGTGGAGCGGGCCTACAAAGCGAAAGCGCCGTACTACCTCGTGGTAGTACGGCGCTTCTTCTTGTGGTGACCCCGACAGGATTCAAACCTGTAACCTTCTGATCCGTAGTCAGATGCTCTATTCAGTTGAGCTACGGAGCCATTCCGTCCTTTAGTAGTATTGCCTCATCTCTCCGTTGTGACCCCGACAGGATTCAAACCTGTAACCTTCTGATCCGTAGTCAGATGCTCTATTCAGTTGAGCTACGGAGCCATTCACTTCTCGAGAGGACTCTCTAAAGATTTCGCTTGCAAAGATACACCTAATTTCCGTTTCCACCAAACGAATCTGCAGAAAACGACAAGACAACTGCATCAGAAGCCGAGGGTAGATCGAGGAAGTGGCTACCAGCCGTAAGCGATTCCTATGGCAAGATGCCACACTCTGGAGAGCACCTTTGTCCTCACGCTCAATGCGCTCACAGCGATAGGTGAGGCGGGTATTTATAGCACCTCACAGATGAAGTACTATAGGGAGGTGGCCGAAACCAATACTCGTCTACGCTCAAACGACTATTGGTGTGGGGTGCAAACCAATAGTGGTTCACGAGTCAACCACTATAGGTTCGTAGTAGTAACCTATAGTGGTCAGCGCGTCGACCAATACTGGTCGCCCCACTGACCTATATTGGGTGGTTGCTCCGCGTAGGTATAAAAGTTGTGGACGAGTGGCAGATAAGTTTGGACTACGTACGTGGATCTAATAGCTACGTGCGTGGATATTTGGATTGAGGTGCCTGGTCTTAAAGACTACGTGCATAGATAGAAGAATACCACTACGGGAAGGCGCTTTTTTCTTCACGAGAACGATACTTTTCCCTCCGCTGGATAAGAGGAATACTTGCGATAAGGCGAAGGGCTTGCGTGTCACTTCGGAGAGGTGTATCGGGGAGCTGAGCGTGCGATGCCTTAGCACGCTAAATAGAGGACAGGACTCTCCCGCAACAATCTCCTATAGTGCTTTGCCTGCGAACAACTATTGCTTCTACCCCACTACCCTACGACCCGCTACCAGAGCGAAGCGCAGAAGGGAGCCGACAAATAAGCACGCCCCACCGACAGACAAGTGCTGTCGGTGGGGCGTAGCTGTATGCTTATGCGAGCTTAGCGTGCGAGTTCCTTCGCCAGCTCGAGGGCAAAGAGTTGCTCCTTCTGCGGCGTGTCCACGTGGTCGATCTCGCAGATACGGTGCGCACGGCTATAGATAGGCTCGCGCACAGCGAGGGTGTCCTGCACGAAGGCAAGGAGCTCTTCCCCACTCTTATCGCGTATCGTCGGGCGTGTGCGCTTGCACAGCTCGAGGCGCGCCGTGAGGATGGGCGTAGAGCAGCGCAGGTAGATGACGTGCCCCGCCTCCAGTAGGTGATCCATCGTGTCGGTATAGCACGGTAGCCCGCCTCCCGTAGCGAAGACGGTATCGGGCATACTCATCAGCTCCTCGATAGCCATACGCTCACGACGACGGAAGACCGCTTCGCCGTGCTCGGCGAACATATCCGTGATGCGCTGGCGGAAGCGCGTCTCGACGAAGACATCCGTATCGATGAAGCGCCGCCCGAGGGCTTCGGCCAGATGGCGTCCGATGGTACTCTTACCCGAGCCCATGAAGCCGACGAGGAAGATGGGGGCGTGCATGCTACTTCTTGTCGGGGTAAGCGATGCGCGCGTGATACATCGTCTTGAGCTTGAGGTAGAAGACTTCCTTGATCTCCTGTATATCGTGGAAGGTGAGCGGCGTATCGTTCAGCAGCCCTTCGGCGACGATACCATCGACGATCTTAGCGATGAGACTGCGGATGCCCTCCTCGGTGTACTCGCCGAGACTGCGGCTGGCGGCCTCTACACTGTCGGCGAGCATAAGGATCCCCTGCTCCTTGGTGTAGGGGTTAGGCCCGGGATAGGTGAAGGGCTCTGGGTCGACGACCTCGTCGGGATGCTCGTTCGAATACGAATTGTAGAAGTAGCGTGTGGTGCTGCGCCCGTGGTGCGTGCGGATGAACTCAATGACGGGATCGGGCAGGCTGTGCTTCTGCGCCAGCGTGATCCCGTCGAGGACGTGACGGATGATGGCGCGCGCACTCTCGTGGTAGGTGAGGTACTTGTGGGGATTGTTCGCAGCCGAATTCTCCGTGAAGAACTCAGGGTGGAGCATCTTCCCGATATCGTGGTAGAGCGCCCCTGTACGGATGAGCTGGGCATCTGCACCGATCTTCGTAGCTGCAGCCGTAGCGAGGATAGAGACTTGGTACGAGTGCTGGAAGGTCCCTGGTGCGATCTCCGACAGCTCCTGCAGCAGCGGCATATTCGTATCACTCAGCTCGACCAGACGCACGCTCGACACATAGCCGAAGATACGCTCGACGATGAAGGCGAAGATATAGGAGAACATCAGGAAGATGAGGTTCACTCCGTAGAGGAAGAGCTGGATCCAGTAGCCGCGTGAGATAGCTCCTTCGTGCCCCCACTCGACGATCATCGAGGCGCCGATATAGACGAGGAAGACGAGGAAGGCGGCACGTATGATCTGCCCGCGCGACGTCAAGCTCTGCAGTGAGAAGAGCGCCGTGAAGCCCGCCGAGAGCTGGATGAAGATGAAGGACAGCGGCTCCGAAGGCACGAAGTACGCTGAGGCAAGGATCGTGAAGAGATAGGTATTCAGCGCCAGATGGCTCCCGAAGAACGCACGCAGCAGGATGAGAAGCATCACATACGGGATCACCTGGATGGGGAAGAACTCCGTGCGGGCCTGCAGCTCCGTCATCGCGACGAAGGCAAAGAGCAGCGTAAGGAGCAGCACAAGATTGCGCGGCTGCTGGAGGAAGGGCTGGCAGAAGAGGATGATATAGACGCCGAGGATCGAGAAGAGCAGTAGCAGATAGAGGAAGAGCCCGACGTTGATGATCGAGGCAGTATCTCCGCCGAGGCGATTGACCTGCTCGATGTTGTACGAGCGCAGGATATTATAGATATGTGGCGTGACGATCTCCCCACGGTCGATGATACGCTCACCCTGCTGCACCATCCCCGTAGAGGCCGAGAGACTGGACAAGGCATCATCCAGCACCTTCGCCGTGTACTCCTTGTCGTAGCGCACGTTGTCCTCGAGGTAAGAGGCGACGCTGAGCTTCTGCAGCTCCGAGCGCTGCAGCCCCGCCTTCTCCGCATGAGCGAAGATCATATCATACACTTCCTTCAGGCTATAGAAGGTCGTGATAGGCGTACGCGAGAGCACATTGTCCGCTCCGAGTAGGTTGATCTCCAGATGCCCCTCATCCTTGAGCGAAGAGAGTGCCGTAGCCTGCATCATCCCTCGCGTGTAGTACTGACGCAGCTCTTCCTTGAGGAAGTTGTAGTACTCGCGTGGCAGCGTCTTGCTGAAGCTCCGCTCGTAGTCGTCGTGTAGCTGATTGAGCTTGCGAGGCAGGAGCTCGGAGTTGTACGTATAGACGGGCAGCGTCTCCTGACGGATGCTGTCCTGCTCCATACGCAGCTGCTCGGCGGACTTGTAGATGGGGAAGTCGTACGGCGCCGTGATGAGGTCGTACGACCAAGGCTTACCTTCGCTGAAGGCATACTGGAAGCTCCTATTGCGGGGCGCCAGGAGCATGATGACGAAGGCCAGGAGAGCGAAGGCCAAGAGCACACGGAACGCCTGCCCTTGGACGATCTTTTTGATGGAGAATGAGAACATATCTGCTAAAGGGTTGCTTCACACAAAGATAACGAAAAGCGCCCGAGAGCGCTACGCTACAGGCCTCCCCAGCCCCCCGCGTCTACCCACCGTACGGTGGACCTTCACCGAAGGAAGGGGTATAAAACGACCAGCCCCCGAAGCGCCATGCGTGGCACCTCGGGGGCTGGCATATCAGGCCGCAGCCTGAGAGAGGGAGGGTAGATGACTACTTATCGGCAGCCTGAGCGCGTGCCTTCGTCCACCACGTGGGAGGTGTGTATTTGCCCTTCGTTGAAGCATCCGAAGTAGAACGGGTAGCATCAACTGTGTAGTCCACATTCTTGATGGGGTTACCTTTAAGATCCCCTGTACCCTTATTCTGAGTATCTTCCAACCAGTGGTTACCATAGAAGTTGTCGTCATCCTTACGGCTACGATCATAGTAGTAGCTGTAGCGATAGCCAAGGTCTTCGCGGGCAGTTCTATCACGGACAACCCAGTCTGAATTTTTGATATCAATCTTCATCTGCGTGCGGGGCAGGTTACGACCAGGCTTACGCATGAAGTTCCCCGCAGGAATCTTATACTTCGTCGTACCATCGCCATAGAAGAAGTTATCCACGATCTTACCATTCTTGGCCAGCGCATGACGTGAGTACTGAGGCACGCGGAAGGCCTGACCATAGTCATTCTTCTGCTTATTCAGACCAAATGCTCCTGTAACGGCATAGTTAGCGATATAGACAACCCCTGGACGCTGCTCCACTTCGCTGTAGTAGCCTGTCGAAGCAGACCAGTAGAGGATTGTCTTGTGAGGGCCGAGCTTCGTCGTGGCAGCACCATGAAGCGTTTTCAGCCACAGGTGGGAGTCTGTCAGCTTGGACTCATAGGTTGGAGTAGAGGGATAAGAGCTTCCGTTCAAGTCGAAGCGCTGCATCGTGTACGGGGTGAGATCGATAGTCTCTTCAGTAGGATTATAGATCTCCCAAAGCGTATTCGCAGGCAGCAAGCCCATATACACCTCCGAGATGATCAGGTCACCCTTAGGAGCCTTGAGCTCCTCAGCGATACGGTGCACGCGGCGCTGCGAGAGGGGCTTGACATTGAAGTTCTTCGTGACTTCAGGGTCGGTAGCACCGAGGTTGTCATCAAAGTTATCGGTACGGACATCGAGCTTGAGGGTCTTGGTACCCGTATAGGTCGAGGGGTGTACCCAGAAGAAGAGGGTCTTCTTCGTACCGACCTTGATATCACCGTGGTCGAAGTCGACGCGCTGCTCCGTCGTAGCCGTCTGCGTCGACGTCCACGTGGGCAGGACCTCAGCAGCACCCGTAGCGCTATTGGCTTCGGAGGCAGCGAGGATATTCATCGTACCCTCGGTCGTGAAGGCCCCAGTCTTGAAGGTGACTTCGTGTGGTGAGTAGGTCATGTTACCACCGACGTTAGAGACGGTGACACCTACGACAGAGCCGAAGAAGTGCAGGCTCATATCTGCGACATAGGACGAACCATTGGAGGTCACAGGACGCTCCGTGAAGTACATGGGCAGGGTCGTGAAGCTGTCTGCCTCACCGAAGAACTTGCTCGAGGAGATCGTAGCTTCACCCGTGTCCTTAAGCTCAGAGACACCCATCACACCAGCGACGGTCACATTGCCTGCTGCGAGGTTGATCGTCGTAGGCGTAGCTTCGAACTTACCTTCGTAGCGCTTGGAGGAGGCATTGTATGCCCCGATCTTGATCTTGGTCGTGACCACTTCCTTCTTCGTGCCCTGCTTGAAGAGGAGGTGGATCGTCTCCGTATCGCCTTCGGCCCACACCTGCTTCAGACCAGCATTCTGGCCATTAGAGGTCTGCGACTCGATGGTGAGAGCACGAGCGTCCTGCTCGGGAAGGCTCTCCATATCGAAGGTGAAGACGACGGGCGTACCCTGATTGATGCTTTGCTCAGTACGGCGAGTCAGATCGTCGTCGGCCTGGCTCTTACAGGAACCAAGGCTAAGTGCGGAGGCGAGGAAGAGCGCCCCGATAGAATAAGTAAAGATTTTCTTCATAGACAGATGGACTAAATAACGGTGAAGAGATCGTCGGCACCTTCTTCGAGGGTGCTATCCACACCGGCGCTACCCGACACTAAGAGATTCTGAAGGCTCGAGAGGCGATAGACCTCGCATACTGGAGCCGAGTAGGGGACACGTTCCCCTGCAAAGGACTTTGTCTGTTGCATAAAACTTATGACTTATGTTAGTTATTTATTGAATACCCCTTCCCCTCGCCCTATCAACCGGCTTTTGCCAAGTCCGACCCGATATCTATTGGCCGGCTAAGCAGTCAAATATAAGGGAGAAGAGGTGCATCACACTGGAGGGGGATCCCTCTCATGCGAGAGCGTGTATCCCGAGTCGCCTCGAGAATCTTCTTGACCTTATCGCGAAATATATAAACTCGCTTCAGTGGTCCTCCCCACATCTATAATATACGTGGGGGTTGCCTCAAGCGTCTCAAGCGACACCCTTAGCGACCACAAAGGTAGTAAAAATTTGCAATATACAACAACTCTCTGCACGTATATTGTAAATATTCCTCAGCATCCTGTACACATCACCTCCTACTCTCGTGCTTAGGAAGCATGCTACAGAGGATATCAAAGCCAGCCCCCGCGATGCGATAGACACTGCGGGGGCAGCTTCTTCTGAGAGCTCCGCGGGCCTTCTCAGGGGCGCAAAGCACAAGACACTCGCCCCCTAAAGGGCGAGCCACACACTCGTTATTGGGATACTTTATTAATTACCACCCGCCGAGATCCAGCGAGGGCAGATCGTCTTCATCATACTCATCGCCCTCGAGGCCACGACCAGTATGGCTACCTGCGACGAGGAGATCTTGCGAAGAAGTAAGGGAATAGCGCCCACAGCGTGGGGCTTGGTAAGGCTTGCGAAAAGAGGTAGAAATAGCCATAGGCAAATAACTCAATGGGGAGAAAATCGGGTGATCACATAGCGGGCGCACCGTATTTATTTAGTGGTCCAAGTAGAGTCCACGGCATCCTACACCTCCGCAGTCATATACGAAGTATCAGAAAGCTCCGTTGCACTCCACGAGCAAAGGTAGTAAATAAAGCCTAACGACCAAGAGACCAATAAAAAGAACACCCCTCAGATGTGCTCTATCGCACATCTGAGGGGTGGAGAGGAAAGGGCTAAGCAAGCCCTTGAGATGGGATACTAATTCCAGCCTCTGCCAGGGGTATCGGTCCCTACATCACGGCCCGAGAAGACGGAGTAGTCGGTCTTCTGATTATCCCCCTTAAAGATCCCAATGCCGCTATCGCCATTATAGAAGGCTATCGTCATATCATACACGATAGAGCGAGAACCCTGGGGAATCCCTTCTACAGTAGTAGGGTAACGAGGAATGACAAACTCCTTTGCACGGCTCTGGTCATACTGACGAGCTCCAATCTTCGGATAATACCGCCCATACAACGTAGGCTGCATACCAGCATAGGTATCAAGACGTACAGGAAAGACATAGAGAATGTGAGTCTTCGACCCGTCGCCAGAGATCACCTCAGTCTTACGTAGAGGATGCACATAGGTCGAGCTACTCGTACGCGTCAGCGTGGGCGCCCCACCCTGAGAGAGGTCCACCTCGACTTGAGACTCCGTTAAGCGATTGGGTCCAAAGGTAAAGACTTCGGGAGTAAAGACCTGATCCTCAACCCTTACCGAAGATCGATGTTCGGTCCATTCAGCCTTCACGACGACAGGCATCACGACCAGCACACCGAGGAACTTGAAGCGCAGCCCCGCCAGGTGGGTAGAGCTTGCACTAAGAGCCGTCTTAGGGAAGTACATCGGCATCGTCTGCATCTCCTCGCCTTCGACGATGGCGGGCGGAGCTGTGACGGTGATCTTCCCCGTCGTAGCATCGACACTCGTCGCCCCAAGCACCCCAGCGACCTCAATATCTGAGCGCGTGACACCCGAGAGAGCAGCAGGGAGTGTCGCCTCGATATCGCCACGGTAGTGTCCGTTGACATTCTTGAGACTGATTTGGCTCTCTACAGGATAGGCTTTACCGCCGTGATAGAAGACGAGGGTCACAGGCTCCGTAGCTTCGGCGGAAAAGACCGCCTTCGAAGTCTGCTTCCGGAGAAAGCGATAACGTACATAGTTATAGTCTGACCAACCAATATTTGTTTTCTTCTGCAAGATAGAGCCTCCAGAGGTGACGGTCATTGCACGGGCATTAGACTCCTCCGAAGCAAAGTCCACAGAGAGCGTGATACGCTCCGCCGTCGTAGCTCGCTGATGGGTGATTGGGGTATCTTCCTGTCCACACGAAGAGAGGCCAAGGCCTAAGAGCAGCTGTGCTGCAAGGAATAGTTTCTTCATCATAGCTGTATCCTGGCTAAAGAGAGTTATCATCAGCAACCTCCTCAGTGGCCCAAGTGCCGTCATCAAAGTCCTCATCGATATTGGCGCTAAAGCTCACCAGCAGGCTGGGGTTCGCAGCTGCGAGAGCAAACAGCTCGGCAGAAGGTGCCGTATAGGGCAGACGTCCGTCTACCTGACTTCTAATATTCATTCTGTCTTTTATATAAAGTAAAGCGTACAGTGAGTCGCTCCTCCATCCCTCATCCGTTGCTCCTCCAAGAGCAAGCGAAAGGATGAAGGCACCAACAAAGAAACGTAAAAATACCCGGACTTATACATAATTTCTATCTATTATTGCATAAACACACAGCATAGCCAACAAAAAGGCAAGCCCTAAGCTCCCGAAAAAATAAGCACAAAGCTACTCAAGGGAATCGGTCATATCCTCATAAAAACACCCACCATCCAGCAGCTGTCTAAGCTCTAAATATCCGAAGAAAAAATCTCCACCCAGCACCAGAGAAAGTGCAAGCACCCACCGAAAAACCTCTACACCACTACGCTAACTCCCCTATCCACGTACCAAGTCTTTATATCCCCGCACGTAAATCCTAAAGACTACGTACGTAGATCTAAGGACTACGCACGTAGACCCAACTCTTCCACTACGGGAAGGCAATAAATACCCGCGAGCTAAGCACGACTTCGCCTACTCCTGCGCACCTATTATAAATAGTGGATGGTGCATCGCCCAGCGGAGCATCCCACAATTAGTCTGTACCTTTATATCACATTACCTCTATCTCTTGACACTCGGGCCTCAAGCCCCCAATACCAGCAAGGCAATGAACACGACGACTAACACGCAAGAGCTTATCAATAATCTACTCAACGAGCGAGAGTCTGAATACCTCGAATTCAAGGCGGCCAAAGGCGGCTTACCCAAGTCTCTATGGGAGACATACTCCGCTTTTGCCAATACCCACGGCGGACTCATCGTGCTGGGGATCAAGGAGGAGCCTCCAAGCAAAGCACTCAGTCTCGCAGGGCTCACCGAAGAGCAGGTGGAGCAGATGAAAGACGAACTCTTCCGACAGCTCAGCAACAGGCAAAAAGTCAGCGCCTGCCTACTTACCGACAAGGATGTAAGCATCGAAAGCATTGAGGGGAACTATCTGCTATTTATTCAGGTGCCTCCAGCTTCCCGTAGCCAGCGCCCGATCTATATAGGGAGGGACCCTGAGCAGGGGAGCTACCGCAGGAATGGCGAAGGCGACTACCACTGCACCCCTGCAGAGGTACGTCGTATGTATGCAGACTCTGACCTCGCTCACCCCGCCGATAGCCGTATCCTCAAGGGCTTTACTTGGGATGATATTGACCTCCCTTCGCTCGCACAATATCGTAGACTTTTCAGCCTGAGTGACCCCAGCCACATTTGGCACTCCGAGGATGACCAAAGCTTGATGAAGAAGCTCGGAGGCTATCGAGTAGATAGAGAAAGCGGGGACGAAGGCTTCACGCTGGCTGGATTGCTTATGTTCGGAAAGATCGACTCCATACAAGACCCTCAATGTACCCCACATTACTTCCCCGACTACCGCTCTATACCAGGAGAGGACAGCGACCAACGCTGGGTAGACCGCATCTATCCCGATGGCAAATGGGAGGCTAACCTCTTCCAATTCTATCGCCGCGTCTTACCCAAGCTCCAGGAGGTACTCCCAAGCCCATTCGAACTGGAGGGTAATCAGCGAAAGGATGAGACCCCAGCACACATAGCCCTTCGCGAGGCCTTTGTGAACAGCTGTGTCCACGCTGACTATGGGGAGAGTACGTCCCTGAAGATCTTACGCTACCCCGATCGCATCGTCTTCTCTAATCCAGGCACCCTACTCATCTCCCGAAGCCAGTACTACGAAGGTGGAGAGAGCGTCTGCCGAAACCCCAGCCTACAAAAGATGTTCATGAGGATCGGTGCTGCAGAGCGAGCAGGTAGCGGTACGGGCAAGATCTTCTTAGGCTGGAGGAGCATCGGCTGGAAGGCACCTTCCCCTCATGAAGAGACAGAGCCCAATAAGATCATACTACTTATGCCCCTGGAGTCTCTACTGGACGAGCGTATCGAGTGTGCACTCCGTGCCCAGCTGGGGGAAGAGCGCTGGTATCAGCTGGATCAAGAGGAGCGAACGATCCTATCTACCGCCTACACAGAGAAGATCATCAACCACCAATGTGTCCGCGCCTCTTCTACCCTGCATCCAGCTGACATTACGCACCGCCTACAGCATCTGGTCAGGGAAGGCTACCTCTTTTCCCAAGGACATGGTAGAGGGACGACCTACACTCTAAATCCTGATACATATTCGATAGAAGAGATTGATGCGCTACACCCGAATATGGACAGCTCTGGAGCAAATACGGATAGCTCATCGTCTAATATGGGTACCTCATCGTCTAATATGGGTACCTCATCGTCTAATATGGGTACCTCACCTGCTAATATAGGAACCTCGAAGAGCAGAAAGCCCTCTAAGATGCCCTTTGGCAAGATGCGTCTATTGATACTGGAATACTGCTGTCAGTGGCGTAGCCTGGAGCAGATAGCTAACTATATGGAGCGGACAAAGGAATATCTGGGCACCTTCATCCTCCCTAAACTGAGCGAAGACCTTTGCAAACGCTTTCCCCAAAAGAACCACCCCAACCAAATGTATCGACGACGAGACATACAAGAGTCGGAGAGCAAGTGACCCCAATATGATGGGACACAACAAAGACTCCCGCCCTGATGAACTGAAGCTCATCAGGGCGGGAGGCTGTATAGGGGAGGGCTTCGTCCGCCTCCTCGCTACAAGGTCATACCGATACGCAGGGTGAAGCCCGTCGCTCTGTAAGGAATAGGCTCTCGGTCGAGCAGAGGATCGCCACTGGAGGAATTGCGCACCGTGCTGACCCCGACGCCACAAGTAAAGCGCCAGAGATCAAGCCCTACCACGGCAGAGCCGTAGAAGCCTGAGACTCTATTCACCAGAGTGAAGCCATAGCCAGGACGCAGGTCTACAAAGGGCTTGATCGGACCACGGATGGGGAGGTAAGCACGCAGATGCCCATAGATGGGGATCACCAGATCTGCCGACTCAGCCCTATCACACATGACGCCTGACCCGAGGCCAAGGAAGAGAGCTCGGCTGAAGCGAGCCCCGTAGCTCACAAACGCCCCTATATGCTGGCGCTCAGAAGGCCCGAAAAGGTACCCCGCATCAAGATGCCAGTTAAGATAAGGCTCACGCGGCTCGTCATAGAAGGAAGCTCGCCCCGTGGAGTACTCGATGCGCTCTAAGTCGGAATAGGGACAGATGAGGAGGGAGCCATCACGGAGGCGAATCTTCACCTGCGTATCGGGGAGTTCCTCGATGATCTGGCCATAAAGGATCGAGCCATTCTTGAGGTAAATGGTGTCGTGCGTGCGCTGCGCCTCGGCCAGACAGGCAAACATAAGGCACGCCAAGAGGGAGAGGAAGAGACGTTTCATAGATACAAAGTTAGCCGAGTTTACAAAACAAGTCCTCCCCTCACTCTTCAAGAGAGATGAGGGGAGGACTTTAGGTAAAGGAGCAGTCGAGAGGCCTACTTCGTGATCTTCTCGAGCTTGCGCAGGAGCGTCTGGTAGTGCATGCGCAGGCTTTCGCTCTTCGTAGAGGCGAGGGCCTTCTTCAGCAGCTCTTCAGTGCGATACTGCAGGGGCAGATAGAGGTCGCCCGTCATGTTGATCGCAGAGGTGAAGAGGTCAGCAGGCTCACCGTAGCTATTCCCGAAGTTGAGGTAACCGACAGCATCAAGCTTCGTGAGCGGATCATCCGAATGGTCGTGATCCAGCGAGCAGAAGTGCGAGCCGCGGAGCTTAGGCAGGAGCGCGATGAACTCCTCATCGCTCATACCCTCAGTACGGACAGGCTCACCAGCCTTGGCAAGGCCCGTAAGCTCAGCGATCGTCAGAGCAGAGCGGCCCGTGGTCTTCGCTACAAGCTCCTCCGTATAAGAGGTGATGTAGCGGACGTAGAGCTCCTGCAGATGCTTCTCTGCGGCAGTGAGATCCTCGCGGCCAGCCTCGGTCTTCGCAAAGACACGAGCATAGACATCATCGGCATACTCCATAGGAGAGTAAGACGTCGAGTCGAGGTAGTAGCTCATGCAGAGGTTGTTGATATTGCGGATCGCCATAGCACGCGTCATCGCACCGACGACGACGTAGGGTGACGAGCCTCCCAGATCACCCATCGTAGCCTCGAGCGCATCGTTGCGCAGGCTGTCGATAGAAAGCGCCTGGTCGAGGAGCCACATAGCCGAAGCCTTCTGCTGAGCCTTAGGTACGACCTTGTAGCGAGGGAGGCCAGAGGCTTCGCTTGTCTGATAGAGGTAGATACCAGGGACGTTGAGGAAGACATTCGACACGTAGCGCAGGGCCTGATCGGAGATACCTTCGTAGAGCGTAGCACGATGCTGAGCTTCCTCGTCGCGTGGGAACCACTCACCCAGATGAGCGATGATGTACTTGAGGTTCTTCAGCCCGAGGGTGCTGGCAGCTACGGGGTCATTCGACAGGTCTTCCTCGATAGAAGAGGGGTCGTAGCGGTAATCGCCGACCTGCTGTACGCCATAGCGGTACTCGGGATCAGCAGCATGCTTCTCGATAAGCTCATTGAGATAGCGAGCTTCCTCGATGGGATTACCCTTGCTGTCGGGGAAGTAGCGGTAGGTCCAGTCGACGGCATACTTATCGTACGTACCGACGGTGGGAGGGTCAAGGCTCACAGCACGGTCTTCGGGCTGGGCAACATAGTTGAAGCGCGCATAGTCCATGATCGAGGGCGTCGTACCGTGCACTGCCGTGAAGGAGGGCGAGCGGAGCGAGTCGATAGTGTATGCAGCCGATGCAGCCATGTTGTGCATGAAGCCGAGGGTATGGCCGATCTCGTGTGCGATGACGTACTTGAGCGACTTGACCATCAGCGTATCGGGGAGCTTCATCGCTCGGACGAGAGGGTCGACCTGAGCCGTCTGGATGAAGCGCCAGTTGTTGTTCAGCTTCGAGACATCACTCCAGACAAGTACCGAGGCATTGATGATCTCACCCGTGCGGGGGTCAGCCCAGCTGGGACCCATAGCGTTCTCCGTAGCGATGGGCACGTAGCGGATACAGTTGTACTTGAGGTTGTCGGGGTCGAAATTGGGATCATCCGTGGGGAAGTCACGCACCTCGATAGCGTCCTTGAAGCCGATAGCCTCGAAAGCCTTATTCCAGCGCAGCGTACCCTCCTTCATCGCAGCCTTCCACACTGCGGGGAAGGTATTCTCGACATAGAAGACGATGGGCTTCTTGGGGCGAACGAGCTGACCAGCCTTGTAGGCAGCTACATCCGAGGGCTCGAGGCGCCAGCGCTTAGCGAAGCGCACGGCCTCGATCTGCTTGGACTCGGGGTCGTAGGCATTCTTCGAGATGTGGAAGACACCTATACGCGTATCAGCCAGACGGGGCGTCATCGGCTCCTCGGGCAGGCGGAGGATGGTGAAGGTCGCCCCGAGAGTCACGGGGTAGTCCTTCAGCGGGCTCTTGCCCCCACGCGAGGAGTTGAGGGTGATGCGGTAGCTGCGGTCGATCTTGATGGAGACGTTGTCCTCGAAGGCCTTGATCTCGCGGATGTAGCCGAGGTCACTCTGCAGGCTTGACTGCACCTGATAGGAGCCGAGGCTCTTCCCGATCAGCGGGAAGTACTTCTGATCCTTCGTGACGAGCGAGGTGATGTCGAAGACGACGGCGGACTTATCCTTGTTCCACGCCTTGATGGGGAACTTATAGAGGGCGAGGTCCGTGTAGCTGGGAGCGAAGGTCGGACGAAGCTCCTTCTCCAGCTGCCCCGTGAGGTAGGGGTCGGAGTTCACCGCCTCGAGCACGATAGCGCTGTCACGCTGAGCGAAGCGCATATGCACGGGGTTGGAGTTCTTGAAGCCGACCATCCCGAGCTGAGGATTGGAGATGGAGGAGAGGGTGACGGCGACGAGGATTTCCTTGCCGATGGTCTTGACAGGGAGCTCGACATAGAGCTTATTGTCCGTCTTGTGCAGGGTGAGGAAGTCGCCCTTAGCAGAGACGATGGGCTTATCAGTGAGGATCTTCTCGTAGGCACTCTTCTCGGGTGCCTTCTCCGTCTTGGGCTTCTTCTTCCGCTTGAGGAAGTCGAAGATCCCCGCATGGGCTGTAGCAGGAGCCAGCGTGAGGGTCGCTGCAGCCAGGAGGAGTGCTATCTTTCTATTGATCATCTTCGGGTAGTCTATTTCTTAGCATCGAGGAGCTTCGCGACCTTGAAGGCCAAGGTCTGGTAGTGGGCCTTGAGCGTGCGGTCCGTCGTGGAGGCAGCGCGCTGCTCGAGCAGAGGGCGTACCTTCAGCAGGGCAGCGTACATATACTGCTCTGACGTGTCGAGGGCAGGGACGTTGGCCATAGGATAGATGCTTGCCGAGGGGTCGCCACCACCATAGTTGACGCGGCCAGACTTGAGGGCATCGCTGTAGTCCGTCGTAGAGGCGAGGCTGATGAGCTTGCCACCGACAGAGGCGGGTGCACCGGCAAAGCTGTAAGGCATACCAGGCGTAGCGTTGCGGGGATTGACCGTACCAGCGACAGACTTGTCGATGAAGGCGATCTGCATCAGACGCTCCATGTGGTTGGGGCTCTTGCCAGCGATGGTCGAGGCGAAGGTAGCCTGATAGAGGTCGTCGAAGTATTCGCCGAGGCTATACGTCTTCGAGTCTACCTGCGAGGCGATGATGATACGTGAGCGCAGGTCATAGATATCCTTGACGAGGAACTCGAGGAGCTGGTCGTAGTAGCTCACGTCGATGAAGCCCTTACGCTCGAAGTTGCGGTCAGCCTTGCCCTGGAAGTCCTTTGCCTGACGGAGGAGCCACTGGAAGGCTTCGCGCTGCTTCGCCTTAGGCACGACCTGATAGCGGGGCAGGCTCGTCGAGAGACGGCTCTCCTGACAGACGACACCACCGACGAGGCTCATAGCATTCTTGAGCTGGAGGTAGTAGCCCTGTACGACAGCCAGATAGAGACTCTTCTTCTTGCGGCTGTCGGGGTCGTTGGTGATCCACTTAGAGAGGTTCGACTGGATGAAGGCAAGGTTCTTCATCGTAAGCTCGGCCGTCTTGATAGGATCGTTACCGAGGTCTTCGGTACGGACGGTGGGGTCGACAGCGTAGCGCTGCTCAGGAGCATAGCGGAGGTAAGGCTCGCGAGCACGCTTGTCGACGCGGCTCAGCAGTTCCTTAGCCTCAGCAGCGGGATCGCCCTTGAGGTCGAAGTAGCGGTAGCCCCAGTCGATAGCGAAGAGGTCGTAGACACCGAGCTGGTCGTTGATGAGGCGTACCCCCTTGTCAGAGGGCTGAGCGAGGTAGTTGTAGGTCACACCGTCGAGGATAGAGGGTGCGAGCCCCGACTCCTTCGTGAACTTAGCCGAGCGGAGCTGGTCCGTGGTGTAGGATGCCGAAGCAGCGTAGTTGTGCAGCAGACCGAGGACGCTCCCCATCTCCTGCGTGACGAGCTGCGAGAGCGACTCTTCGAAGAGGGCCTGTGGCAGACGAGACGAGCGCACCTGTGGGTCGACAGCAGCCGTACCGATGAAGCGCTGCTTGTGCAAGAGTGCCTCTACATTATTATAGATCGTGAGGTTCCCGCTGAAGATCTCACCCGTGCGGGGATCCGTCCAGTTGGAGGCAGCTATCGTCTCCTGGCTATTGGGGATGTAGCGGATGCAAGAGTACTCGAGGTTGTCGGGGTCGAACTGCTTATCGTTCTTGGGGAAGTCACGTACCTCGATAGCGTTGCGGAAGCCAGCGGCTTCGAAGGCCTTGTTCCAGCGAAGGACACCCTCACGGATGGGGCGCTGCCAGCTGGCGGGGAAGGCGCTATCCAGATAGAAGACAATCTTCTTCTCGGGCTCAGTGAGCTGACCCTTAGCGTAGGCCTTCTTATCCTTGGGGACGAGCTGCCAGCGGTGTGCCAGATAGACGGGCTCACTCTGGTCGAGGTAGTCGGGGAAGGAGACCTTGCGCGTCGTCTGATAGCCTACGCGGGCATCAGCGAAGCGGGGGATGGCGTTGGAGGCTTCTACGGGGAGGATCGTATAGGTCACCTCAGCCGTCAGAGGCATATCCTTAGCCACGGTGAGTACACCCATGAGCGAAGCGTTCACAGAGAAGTTCATCTCGACACGGACGCTGGCGTTGGAGTCGAAGGACTTCAGCCCCCTGACGAAGGTCAGGTTGCTATTGCGCGAAGAGGTGATCTTGAAGGGACCCTGCTGCGAGGGGACGATCTCGAAGAAGGGGCTGGACTCCGTGACGAGCGAATTGATCTTCAGGACGACAGCGGAGCTATCAGCCTTGTACGCCTCGGGGGTGAAGGACTCGACCGACTGGTCGCGGTAGTTCAGCTCGAGGGCCTTCTGCAGCTCGGGCGAAGCGTCACGGCGATAGACGATGGAGTTGGGTGCCTTCATGACGATGACGCTGTCCTGCTTCTCGAAGCGGAAGACGATAGGAGCGGAGTTCATCGAGCCGACAGCCAGATAATCGGGGTCGGTGGTCGAGGTGACCTTGGCACCCATCATCAGCTCCTTGCCGAGGTACTTCGTGGGGAGCTCGAGGTAGACGCTACCATCGATCTTGTGGAGGGTAACGAACTTCCCGCGGGCGGTCTCGACCTTCTTGTCCTTGAAGAACTTCGTGTACTTGTCTTCTTCTTTCTTCTTCTCCTTCTTGGTGTCGTCACCGAAGGCGCGAGAAGAGAGAGCTGAGGGAGCCGCAGCGAGGCTGAGGGAGCCCGCAGAGATGGCAGTAGCCACGAGCAGGCATCGGATACAACTCTTGTGCATGGATGGGGATTATAGTGTGATACTTGATTCAGTGGAGGGTGAGGCTGAAGGGCCTCCTGCTCCTCCCGTGCGCCCTTCTCTCAGCTAAGCCGCAAAGGACGACCGAAGCCCCGCAGCCTTATCCGTGGAGGAAGAGGCTACTGGGGCGACGGAGGAGCGAGCCTCCTCCCCGCAGGGTATGGTGCGGGGAGGAGGCATGATGTTAGTTGTTGAACTGACGGTAGACGATCTGCTTGATCTTACCCGTGATACCTTCCTCAGACTTGAGGAGGACGGGGGTAATGCCCGCTACATTGTAGCTGTAGATCGAGCCAACCAAGCCTGTGCCTGTACCGTTAGCCCCGATGAAGAGGCGGTTGTCCGACGTCAGAGCCATCGAAGCAATCGTCTGCCCTGCGGGGAGCGAGATCCAAGCTGGGTGGGTCGTCGCCGTGGCGTTCGCCATATTGTAGAAGTACACCTTGTCCGCAGTCGCTACGAGCGCAGCCGTACCACCGAGGTTAGGCTGCAGATGTGTAGGCGTGCCTTCGGTGAACTCAACTATGGAGACCGTAGCACCATCGACATTCTGCGACTGAGCGAAGTCCCCAGCCGTGAGGCGAGCGACGAAGTACTTGTTATCCGTGTTACGCTTGAGCAGCAGCAGGGTGTAGTTATAAGTATAGTTCCCTTCACCAGCACTCTTCATGTCGATAAGCGTCATATCCTTGAAGGGGTTCTCCTCAGAAGTATCACCAGAGGTGGCACTCGCCGTAAAGGTACGCACCTTCTTTACTGAGACGCTTGAGCCAAGGGTCATATACAGCAGGTTGCTTCCCGCATTGTCGAAGAAGGCCATGCCCTCACTGATACGTGTACCCGTCAAGGCACGCCAATTCACGATAGCCGAGGCGAGCGAGTAGCCTGAGGCGACACGCGAGAGGTAACGATCGTGCTTCTTAGCTGGGAAAGTAGCCGACTTCTCCATCTCCCAGACGTTAGCTCCCGAGATGAAGTACTCCCTGACCGTAGCCTGATTGCCACTGGCGTGGCTGAAATCTACGGGGTTCGTGAAGGAGATACGAGGCGTGAGGACCTTCAGCGAGTCAGCCGACACACGATAGTAGCGTGTGGGGAGACCGAGGGCGATACCGAGATAGCTACGAGATGCACCTGCACCTGGCACATAGCGGTAGAAGACCATCGACTGGGGATCCCCCGTCATATCGATGGTGGGGTTGCTTCGCCCAAAGGCGTCGAGGTCAAAGGCATCCGTCTTCTCCCCGCCAGGCAAGTAGGAGAGGATGGTCTTCCCTTCGTTGCTCGCCAGGACGTACAGCCCGTCGACATAGCGGTAGGGTACGTCGATAGTGAAGCGGTAGAAGTAGGAGCCGTCAGGCGTGTACATACGCAGACGAGCATCATGCTTACCATAGCTCGTAGGGCTATAGGAGAGGTCCTTCTCTGTGGAGACGACCACACCATCGACGATCCACTCGTAGGAGGGCGTCACGGATGCGCCCGTCGTGATGGTATATGCAGGCGACTTGATCACGGTGACCTCACCGAAGGTAGCCGTCTGCACCGAGGCGATGGGCTCTGTTACCTTGACGACAGCCAGAGGGTGATCGCCATTGACCGAGTGGTCCTTGTAGCAGGAGGAGAAGAGTGAGAGAGCCAGGAGAAGGCCCAGTGACTTATAGATCTTATTCATCTTCATTCGTACTCTGTGAGGTTAGCGATACTGAGCTAAGAGACGCACCAGAATTGCTGGCTTCTCTTCACCATGCTCATCCATATACTTCTCGAGGCGGAGCAGGAGGGGATATTGGACATTAGCATCAGTCTTGTATAGCGCCTGCTGCACGGGGTCTTCCCCATTCTTGGGGAGGCCGTAGGCATTGATGAGCATACGGTACTTCCCCTCACTATACTTCCCGAGATAGACATCCTGGAGGAAGGCCCACCAGAAGGGGATCTCGAGCTGGTTCGTCACACAGAGGACGACTGTATTGCGTTTATTGACCGCTGTACGCAGGTCTGCCGTAGGAGACAGATGCAGCGTGATCGTGTCGTACTTCAGGAGGGGGACGTCACCAGGCTCCATATCCGAGAGGGCATCCAGGAGGGTGCGGACACCGTCACGGGTGACGATGTACTTCCCGTTCTCCTGCTGCACGGTCGAGATCTTCGAGCGATTGAGCTGCAGGGTGAAGGAGCCCTTGATGGAGTCTGCGGGGATCGTATAGGTATCCTGAAGCGCGTCGAACTGCTCGCCCGACGTAGCCGTAGAGCGAGACTTATCAAGCTCCACCTTATAGCTCAGGGGTGACGAGGAGAGCTTCCCGAGGAGGTTCACATGGAAGGTCAAGGGGATCTTCCCATTGTTGTCCTCAAGGAGGGCGAGGTTCTGTACGACGATGGTATCTGCCCCCGAGTTAGGGAAGTAGATCACACGAGACTCATTGTAGTAGCCATCCTTGCTGTACTCTCCGTCGTAGATGTCCGACTTGGAGCAAGCGCTGAGGAGGCCGAGAGCGGCCAGGGCAAGCGAGGCCAGTGAATATCTTCTGTTCATTGTCGTGGGCTTTTACTTATTACCATAGGTGAGCTCATCCGTAGGCCAGGGCAGGACAAAGATGCTGGAGCTGGGCTGGATCGTACTGCTCCCGAGGAGATCAAGGAAGGAGGAGTTGAAGTGCTTCAGCGCAGGGAAGATCTGCCCTTCACCTGGCATCTCACGCATATACTCCTTGACAAGCTCTGCCTTGAAGTCTACCTGCGTGGGCAGGTCGCTCGAGGTGAGGGCGTTCAGACCACGGCTCTCGCGCACCTTGTTCAGAGCAGCAAGCGCTGCCGTAGGATCGGAGGAGTAGAGGGCTTCGGCCTGGATGTAGTACATCTCTGGCAGACGGATCAGGGTCAGCCCGCGCTGCGCAGTTGCTGCAGCCGTAGCTTCCTCCGAGCTGGACGCGAAGCGGATGAACTGCTGGTAGGTATCTACATTGCGGTAGAAGGCTGCCTGACGATTGTCGATAGCACCCGCAGCCGCTCCCGTGACAGCATAGAGCTGATCGAGGACGCTTCGGCTGTGTGCCTGGACACCCTCATCGGTACCAGCGACATTCTTCAGGAAGCGATTAGCGAAGTCATCGAGGAAGCTATTCGCATAGAGCCCGAAGATCAGCTCGCCCGTGGCAGGGAAGCGACGTACAGACTCGAAGGAGTTACGACCTGCAAGCTTAAAGCTCGCTGTATGATCGGTGACCTTCTTAGCATACTCAGCGGCCTTTGCCGAGTTCCCCATCGCCTGATAGACACGCGCCTTGGTAGCGTAGACCGCATACTTATTGAAGTGTACAGCACGGCGTGACCAGAAGTCCGTAGACTGCGAAAGGTCGAGGCTCACCGTCTCATCGATATCGGAGAGGAGGCGCTCAGCTTCGTCGAGGTCCTTGAGGATATTCTCATAGGTCCCTGCGACGGTGTAGACCGTACGGTTCTTGAGGTTGAAGTCATACGAGTAAGGGATACCGCGTGAGTCCTTGCCTCTCTGATAGTCCTCGGCGAAGAGACGCACGAGGTCAAAGTGCAGGAAGGCACGCAGACCGAGTGCCTCCCCCTTGAGCTGGGAGAGGTGGCTGCTGCTGAAGGAGGGCGACTCGAGGTTCGCCAGGATATTATTGACGTAGGAGATGACCTGGTACTGACCGAGCCACAGGCTGTAGATCTCGGACTTCACGGACACGTCCGTGTAGTTGTAAGCGCGAGTCTTCACTGAGGTCGAGGTCGCACTCGTAGAGCCAAACATCTGAGCGAGCTCGTCGACGAAGCCGTTCGTCATACGCTGCCCATAGAGGTCCGACTTAGCCATCGTCCCGTAGACACCATAGAAGGCATCATAGTACCCCTGGAGCGAAGAGAACTGGACTTCCTGCAGGAGGGTACCCTTAGGCTGGACATCGAGGAACTTATTGCACGAAGGCAGAGCCGCAAGGCTAAGCGCTCCGAAGGCTATATATAAAGCTGTCTTCTTCATAAACACACTTCTCATTTAGGGTTAGAAGGAGAGACGCAGAGACATCTCTACGCTGCGAGCAAAGGGATAGTCCAGACCACGCTCGCGCTTGACCGTGGAGAGGTAGAAGAGGTCGTTGGTGAGGAGCTCGACGCGTGCACGGCGCATGTGGAGCTTCTTGACCCAAGTAGCCTCGGTCTCATAGGCCAGAGAGAGACTACGCAGCGTGAAGTAGTATTCCTTCTGGATGAAGCGGCTCGTCTGATAGGGGCTCTCCGTAGAGGCAATGTCACGATAGCGGGTGACGTCACCAGCCTGCTTCCAGCGACTCTCGAGGACGCGACGGTCAGCGTTCTGCTCCTTCTTTGTACCCTCTACACGAGAGGCGAGCGTAGCGTTGTAGACCGTAGCACCGAGGGAGTAGCCGAAGTTTGCATTCAGCGAGAAGCCCTTGTACATCAGGTACGAGGTGAGCGAGCCATAGGCCCAAGGTGACGTGTCGCCGAAGACGCGACGGTCATTGGGATCATAGGTGAAGGTATAGGTACCATCACGCTTGATGTAGATCTCACGACCAGTAGCAGGGTCGATACCTGCTGAGGGGACGACCTTCAGAGCCGTAAGCGACTCACCTTCCTCGTAGAGAGGCAGGGGCGTCGTACCGCGGTTGAGGGAGTCGACACCGAGGTTCTTCTGGTTGAGTGCCTTGAGAGCATCACTCACCTTCTTGACCTTATTGCGATTGTAGGAGTAGTTCAGCGAGAGCGACCACTGCAGGTCCTTCGTCTGGATGGGGACGACACGCGTCTGGAACTCGATACCATTATTCTCGACCTCCCCTACATTCTGACGGGCGGTGACAGCACCGATCGAGGGAGCAAGAGAGACGTCGAGCAGGAGGTTGTCCGTCGTCTTCTGGTAGGCATCGAGGGTGAGGTCCCAGCGGTTCTTGAAGAGCGTCAGGTCAAGACCGACGTTCTTGCTAAGCGTACGCTCCCACTTCAGCTCGGGGTTCCCGATAGCCAAGGGCACGGAGCCAGCACCTACGATATAGTTGATACGATTATTATAGGTATAGGTCGTGAGGGCCTGATAGGGGTCGAAGGAGATATTCCCCAGATACCCGATACTCGCACGGAGCTTGAGCAGCTGGATATTCTTATTGCCCTCGAAGAACTTCTCGTTGTGGATATTCCAAGCCGTACCGAGTGACCAGAAAGGAGCGAAGCGCTGGTTCTTACCGAACTTCGAGGAGCCTTCGTAGCGGTAGACGACGTCCACCGAATAGCGGTTGTCGTAGATGGCGTTCCCGTTGAAGAAGAAACCAGCAGCCGTAGCGAGCGACTCAGAACCCGAGGGACGGGCGCTACCCCCATAGCCGAGGGCGAAGTTGGGGTGCCCAAGGACGTCCGAGTAGAAGCCGAGGCTGGTATAGCTACTGTTGTCCGCCGTCGTAGACTCGAGGCTCGAGCCCGCCATCGACGTGACGTAGAGCTTCTCGAAGAAGGTACGATTGTAGGACACCATCAGCTTACCGAGGAAGCTCAGCCCGCGACCAAGGTTCTCAGTCATCGAGCCCTTCTTCGTCAGGTCGGTCTCATTACGGAAGGTGTAGGAGAGGGGCGACTTGAAGCTACGCGAGTAGTTATTGCGCGTGGTGAAGGAGAAGTCCCCATCGATACGGAGGTTACGATCGATCCAGTACTGCGCCGTCGTCGTATTCAGGAAGTCCATGCTCCCAGCGCGGTTGAAGCTACCGAGCGAGGCTTCGTAAAGCGGATTATCCAGATTATGCTCAAGCTTTGCGAGCAGCTCACCATTCGCATCATAGGGCGACTGATAGGGATTCTGCTTCGAGAAGTTCGAGAAGGAGCCGTAGCTGGGATCCTGTGACGTAGAGCGGTTCACCGTCAGCGTATTTGAGGCAAAGAACTTACCCTGTCGGTTGTAGGAGAGCTTGAAGGTCCCCGAGAGACGCTCACGCGCGGACTGCATCATGACCCCCGTCTCATTGCCATAGCGGAGCGAGAGGCCGTAGCGCACGTACTTGTCCCCCCCGTCGGCACTGACCGTGTGGGAGTGTGAGACACCGGTGCGCAGGGGCTTAGCGAGCCAGTCGGTATTCGTACCACTCTGGATCATACGCACGACGCGGTCACGGATCAAATCTAAGGAGTTCTGGTTGTCAAAGGAGGTCGCCATCGCCGCACCACCAGCCTTATAGAGCCCTGCCAAGTCCTCATACTGGAGCTTCTGCTGGGGCGTGAGGAGGTGGTAGTCACTGAGGTCAGGCATCGAGAGACGCAGGGTACCGCTATAGTTCACGCGGATAGCTCCCTCGCTGATAGGCTTCGTCGTGATGACGATGACCCCTGCAGCAGCCTTAGCACCATAGAGCGCTGAGGCCGAGGCATCCTTGAGGACGGTGACGCTCTCGATGGTATTCATATCCATATCGTAGATATACTCGACATCCACGATCGCCCCGTCGACGACGAAGAGCGGGAGGTTAGCTGCACCTGAGAAGGTAGCACGACCACGGAGATTGAGGTCGGGGCGTGCGTTGGGGTCCGAGCCGAGGTTATTCTGCTGGACGACCTGCAGGCCAGGGACGAAGGCCTCGAGGCCCTGCAGGAGATTCTTCGTACCTACCGAGAGGAGCTGCTCTGACTTGATAGTCGTCTGTGCCCCCGTATAGCTCTTCTTATCCTTCTTCGTGAAGCCGGTGACGACTACTGATTCGATCGTCTGGTTGTCTGGCTCGAGGTCGATACGCAGGGGCGTACCACCACGCAGGGTGACGGCCTTAGCCTTGTAGCCCATGAAGGTGACGCGTACGCGCTCGGTGGCATTCTTCGTCTTGAACTCGAAGTGCCCCTTGCTATCCGTGATGAAGCCACCAGTCTGACCCAAGATCTGGACGGTGACGAGTGGCATAGGGTCGCCATTCTCATCATATACGGTACCGCTGAAGACGTTCAGCGAAGACGTTGGGTTCTGCTGCGTAGCATGGCCTCCCGAAGATGTGGCCAGGCTGGGAGAAGCGGCCTGGGCGGTGACGATGGAGCTTAGGAACCATCCTCCCGCAAGTAACATTGTAACTAATCTCATGCGACCTCGATCGTATTGTTATTCTACTCGTTGTCTTTCGCTCATACCCACCACGCTGGCGCTCTGCCTGAGCACGGGTGGGACGGTGTGCACCTAATACAAAAAACGCCCCCTAAGCCCTTCGTAAGAAGGACTCCGTGTATGTGGATGGCGCAAGGTATAGGCAAATAGGCTCACTATGAGGCGTCATAAAAGTAATACAATATCATTAAACACGCAAAAATCACTCAAACCTATGGACATTTGACTGAGATCAGAGCCCCTTCTGAGGCAACTTGACGTACTTTCCTGTAAAGAGTAGATCTCAAAAACACAGACTCACACAACTCCCCACCTCCCATATTCCTAAAAATCAACCCTCGAAATCGCCCCGACCACACAATTATAGAGGTGTACATACCGCCCCTTCCTAAACCCCACGCTCCCACCTACGGCGAAGCCCTTCCCATATCCCTCGCCACAATAGCAGCACGCACGCTCTCGCGGAGCCTCTACGAGAGACTGTCGCCGAGAGTCCTGTCCTCTACTAATTGTGCTAAGGCATCGCACGCCCAGCTCCCCGATATACCTCTCCGAAGTGACCGAGCAAGCCCTTCGCCTTATCGTGAGTATTCCACTTATACAGCGGAGGAAAAAGTGTCCTTCTCGTGAAGAAAAAAGCGCCTTCACGTAGTGGTTTTTCCGCATCTACGCACGTAGTCTTAAAGACCAGGCACGCAAACCCAAAGATCCACGTACGTAGATATTAGAGCCACGTACGTAGTCCAAACTTTTCTGCCACTCGTCCGCAACTTTTATCCCTATGCGGAGCAACAACCTTTGCGAAGGGGGAAAAGCAACCAGTACTGGTCACCAATCGAAGCAGTACTGGTCAGTATGAGTAACCAGTACTACTCCATGTCGCGACCAGTACTGCTCACTGAGCCGACCAGTACTGGTCGGAATCACCCCTCCGCACAGTCCTATACTACAAGCATTTACAGAAGGAGTATTTCCCTCGCGTGCGTGCGATGCGCGCGCACGATATTTTATAGTGGTAGAACAACCCGTGCCCCTCTCACGTTATCCTATAGGTGCTCACACTCTACACCCGCTCGCTCCGCAGGCTTTTCTATGAGAGACGAAGCACCATCTTTCCGCGTCTTATCACGGCTGTTTACTGTAAATGCGCTAACTTTGCGATATAGGTTAGGGACATGGCAAGCAGATCTCTCTGCCACGCTTCCCCTTGCATTGATCCGCCCTCAAACACCGACGTACGCACGATGCAATACCTTCATTACAAACCTCTAAAACAAAGATGAGTACGACTCCCGCTCAAAGGCCCTCTCTACGACAGCGTCTCTCGGCCTTGCGCCCCAACCCCTCGATGTTGCTCTTCCTGGCGACCATCATCGCCGTAGCCATCGCGAACTCCCCCTGGAGCACCAGCTACGGGCACGTCCTCCACTACCCCGTCCAGGTCATCATCGGCGGCATTGAACTCTTCCGCCACATGGGCCACACGATGACCATCAGTCAGGTCGTCAACGATGCCCTGATGGCGATCTTCTTCTTCCTCGTCGGGCTGGAGATCAAGCAAGAGCTCCTCGTCGGCGAACTCTCTTCGCCCAAGAAAGCCATTCTCCCCGTCATCGCTGCCCTCGGGGGTATGCTCTTCCCCGTCCTCTTCTTCCTCGGCGTGACTCCCAATCACCCTGAGAGCCTCGGTGCCGCGATCCCCATGGCGACAGATATCGCCTTCGCTCTGGCCGTCCTCGGCTCCCTCGGTGGTCGTGTCCCGAAGAGCCTGTACGTCTTCCTCGCCACGCTGGCTGTAGCAGACGACATCGGCGGAATCATCGTCATCGCCCTCTTCTATAGCAAGGGCGTATCACTCCTGCCCCTGGGTATTGGTCTCGCACTCGTCGCCCTTCTCCTCCTCCTCGGTCGCCTGCGCGTCACCGCCCTTGAGCCCTATATCATCGCAGGTATCGCCGTCTGGGCACTCTTCCTGCAGTCGGGTATCCATCCCACGATCGCTGGCGTACTCGTAGCTCTCTGCATCCCCGCAGGCTCGAAGGTCCACATCCGCGAGCTCTCACGCAAGCTCCACGAGCAGACCAGCGACCTCTCTACCGAAGCCCGTGAGGCTGAGCGTGTAGTCATCCTCTCGCACGACCAGCTCGAGCGCATCGCCGAGATCAAGAGCACCGCAGGGCAGGCTATCAGCCCTGTCCAGACCCTCGAGCACGCACTCAAGCCTCTGGTAGACTACTTCATCCTCCCCCTCTTCGCCTTCGTCAATGCCGGTGTGTCCTTCGGAGGAGTCTCTGCCGATATGCTCTTAGGCCTGCCTCTGGCTATCTTCCTCGGCCTCTTCCTCGGGAAGACCGTCGGCATCAGCCTCTTCACCTACGTGGCTATCCGTGTGAAGCTCTGCGCTTGGCCCGAAGGCATGAACCTCCCCCGCCTCATCAGCCTCGCCGTCCTCGGCGGTATTGGCTTCACTGTATCGCTCTTCATCGCGAACCTCGCCTACGACGGCCCCGAGATGGCACAGCTCCTCAACGAAGCTAAGCTCGGTATCTTCGCCGGCACGATCATCTCTGGTGTCGTGGGCTACATGCTCCTCAGTCGCTTCCTCCCCAAGAGCGAAGCGAAGTAACCTCCCCAACCTTTAGAGACACGCAACGCACTCAACTATAAACGAGTGTAGTTGCTTCTCTGAAGGTTTACCACTATCTTTGCGTCGCAGAGCCTCTGGATTCACCAGAGTTCCTCTCGCGATTTCACAATTCACTTATCCCTATAAACTAATGTTCAAGAAAGTATTCCTTGCTGTCCTCGCTATCGTAGGTAGCTTCAGCATCGCTAACGCTCAGGAAGTATTCCACAAGGGTACCACGGCTATCAACGCTGGTATCGGTCTCGGCTCTTACTACAACAGCCTCTCTATCCCTCCCCTCTCCGTTAGCCTTGACTACGGTGTCACGGACAACCTCATCAACGGCAACAACGGATCTATCTCTGTTGGGGGCTTCGTAGGTTACGCTGCAAGTAACTTCAGCGGCTGGACGGCTGACAAGGTCACCGTTTCTTATGCTGTCCTCGGTGCTCGTGGTGCTTTCCACTATCAGTTCGCCCCCAAGCTCGACACCTATGCAGGTCTGATGCTCTCCTATGACATCGTTTCTTCAAATTACGATGCCTTCGCAAACTATATCAAGGGTAGCCGCGTTGACTGGAGCATCTTCCTCGGTGGTCGCTACTTCTTCACGGAGAAGATCGGTGCCTTCGCTGAACTCGGCTACGGCTTCTACAACCTGAACCTCGGTGTTACCTTCAAGCTCTAATTGAAGTCCCCGAGCTATAAGGCTCACAAATACAGCAGCGGCTGCGACCTCTCGGAGGTCGCAGCCG